>JAHDGC010000419.1 GCA_020627865.1 Saprospiraceae bacterium
AAAGGCTACCATTGATATCCATTGCTAAACCATGAGGACTTGGCAGTTCACTTGAATTAGAGCCTGGATACCAGTGCCCTGTACCATCTGAACCGAGAATTTCTGTTAGGGCTACAACAGATGGATCAATATTAAATTTTAATGTACTGGAAGCTAATGGTTCATTTAGATAAATATATTCCTTACAAGCACATCCTATGGAACAATCTTGCTCGTTTAAAGTTACCACAACATCTACATAACAATCACTTCCCCCATTAAATACACGAACAGTATAATCTTGCAAACCAACAGGATTAGCCAAGCCCGTAGCAATTTGCAAGGGAAATGTTGCTGCACTCATATCTGTAGCATTGGCATAATCCGGATCGCCGGAGAAGGTACTGCCTGAAGAATAGGCATAACGATCTCCATCTGTATTTGAGATTTGGAGATAAGCCGTATTGGGATCTACAACACCATTAGTACAAGAGTTTTGGATCGCAAAAATAGAAGCTGTAGGCGTACAGCATCCACCGCCATCCCTATCCACTAATGTAGAAAACAAAGTCGAATAAACATGCCGCCCGGAAGTTGTAGAATTAAAAGAAACGACAACTTCTGTCACCAAAACATCAGGTGTTAACAAAGAAAAACTCCTGTGGTCGTTCCCGGAATCTGTCGAGGTCAAGGTGGCCGTGCCAGCATCCCATGCAGCAGGAGACGCTATAGGATCAGGATTGTTCCAAGAACTCATATCCCCGGCGGCATGTCTCCAACCGGAAAAATTGGTGATGGCATTTCCTGATGCATCTTTGGCAGTAATGGTAATAGCATCATCCAAATCTATGTCTAAAAACAACAAATCAAGATTTCCTGTGGGTTGATCGAAAGCATAGGTCATGGTAATGTTACCACCACTATTGGGTTGTAAAAATATGGCGGGATGATCCGTGGTCGGAAGACCTTCATCTGTCCAAGAAGTTTGGCGGCCTCCTGAGATTGCAGAGCCATCCGCTTTGTGTTCTCCGCCTGTTTTGTTTAGCGTAATGTCAACGGTGCCATAGCCGGGGATAATCCTATCCGCATAAGTAACGGTACCGCTTGAGGTGACATCGCTGGTAGGCATGTCTCCGGTATCTAGGAAGCCGGTTGCTCCGGATGGGGAGACGCAGTAATCATTGCTATAAACACAAGCCTGACCACTTACATTGGAGTAAACACTATATTGTGTATGGGGTTGATTATTGTTGGTATCAGTTGTTCCCGTAAAGGAAAAGGTAACACTCAGCACATATTGATCCGTTGTTAAAATGGCATAATTTCTTTCTCCATTAGAATCATTCGATGAACTGATAATAGCTGTACTTCCATTCCATACCGGAAGGTTTGCATCTGTAGGTATTGAGATGTCTCCTGTATTTACGGTCCAACCTGTAAAATTGGTAATGGCATTTCCGTTAGCATCTGTAGCCGTAACAGTCACTTGATCATCCCAGTCAATATCCGTAACAATTAAGGAAACGGCCAAAACGGGTTGACTAAAACTATAAGAAATTACGCCTGTTTCTCCGGCTGCAATTTTATTTCTTAATCCGGGTAAGCCACCAGCACTTGGATAACCCAAATTGGTATAATCTGAACTTAAAACATTTCCTTGTGAAATATCCAGATTTCTAACATCAGGGACTTGTGCTCCTCCTGTCCCAGAATAATTATAGGAAATATCTACCGTTCCTTGCCCAGGGAGTGTAATATTGCTATAGGTACCACTGGCTGAAAAAGTACCACTGAGGTTACTTAAACCACTAACGTCCAAATATCCTGCAGCAGAGAGAACAGAACTTGCTCTGTCTATGATATCTACCGAATTATATTGTTCAGTTTGGTGTGTATTATTTTCTGCAACTATACTTTTCAACCAACTAAAAAAGCCCGCGTTTGCATTTGGTATACCAACCAAAAGAAAAAAAGAAAGGATCGCAGAAACTTGGATAAATTTCTTTTTTGGGAATACTACAGTCTCAAAGATTTTTATGTTAAAAAATTTGAGCAATACTTGTACAAGTAATAAAAGTAGAAAAATGGTAGATATTTTCACCATAGCAATAAAAGAGTTAATTTAATTGTAAAAGTTGATCTGCCTATTTTTTTGCAGATTTTGTTTGTTTAATAAAGGTGAGGATGTTAGTTGTTTGGGGTTCTATAAAAGTATTATAGAGATTAGAGTGAGCACGGTTCTTTGTATGCAAAAACCAAGTCATTATTTCTGGTTTTGGCTGCGATTTGCTTTTTCTTGTGACGAGGTTTGTTTTGACATCAAAAAAGTAGCAAATACAAGAGAGCTGAAAGTCACTGCAATTTAATTACAGTAAGTTATGGAACTACGAATTGAGAATACAAGAGGTTTACATAGTACAAAAACTAAAAATATTTGGGTGTGACAAATCTATGTGCTGGGCTTCATTAGGTTGATTTGGGCTTTTGCAAGTTGATTTTGGGCTTCTGCAAGCTGATTTGGGCTTTTGCAAGTTGATTTGGTTTTTTCAAGTTAATTTTGAACTTCTGCAAGCTGATTTGGGCTTTTGCAAGTTGATTGAGTAGAAGTTTGAGCTATGATTTCCTTGATTTCTTTGATTTTTGTCTGAGTAAGTATAGATAATCGGATTAAAAACTGGTAAGCTTAAAAATTTTTCTTCAACCCCTGCCTGTTCCTGCGAACACGCAGGCAGGATTAAGGAATTAAGAAAATTAAGGAAACAACTTGTTGTTTCTTTCTTAATGCCCTTAATGGCTTAATGGTTAGCAATGGCCTATTCATAAATTTTACCACTTTTCTGCCTGATTACCTATATTTTGTAAAGCATAAAAATAAGCTCCATCAAAACATGGTAAAAGTGGTATCTATCTGTGTTTGTCTGTGCTATTTATGGTAGAACTTATCCCTTAACTTTGCAAATTAATTTACACTACATTTTATCATACAGAAATTGCTTTTGGTATGGTTTATGTAAATCAAAACAGTATAATTACAAAGTTCCTCGTGCTTTAATTTTATACCTTTTAAAAATTAAATCACATGATTGAACGTATCAAATGGTCTTTTAAACGGCTCTCTGACCAAAAGTTAATTGAATTTACAAGGGCTTTAATTGTTAGTTTTTTAAATAATGATTATTTCCCGGAAGGGTCAGAAAAAGTAAAATCTGTGGAGGATGCACTTGATGTTTTTTCGGAATCTATCCCTTCTCCTAAGCAACGGAATGTTGATAATACACGGGTAAAAAATGATTATAAGAGCCAGCTTATTTATGAAATATCAAGGTTGGCTTTGTATGCAGAATATAAAGCAGATTTTAATGTGAAAGCTTTGCAATCTGTTAATTTTGAATTGCATAACAAGAAACAACCGAAGGGTTTGGTCGGTGTCGTGGATAAGATTATTTTAAAAACTACGGGTAATGCTGGAGAAATTATCGCGCAGTGTGCTAGTGATCCTAATGCTTCTTATTATCATGCACGGGTTTCTTTGGATGAGCAAAATTGGCAGTTTACTGGAACGAATAGTAATCGAAATGTAAAAGTAGCTAGTATTCCACCGGGGGAAAGATTATACGTGCAGATGCGGTTAGAAAATACTTTAGGCTTGGGGCCGTGGAGTAATTCTACAATTGGGATGATTGGGATGCCGGAGGTAATTGCGAATATTCATGGGCGATAAGAGTAGAGACCGTTTGCGTTGCTCATTGTCAGAGGTCAGACTATTAGAGGCCAGATTTTAGAGGGTAATGTTTTTGTATATATTTTGTTTTAAGGGCAATATTCTTCTGGATTACCGAGGCCGAGGTTCGCGCATTCCCCTGCCTGTACAAATTGGATAGTCGTGCCGTTATCGACACCTGTGTTGGTCACTTTATGGGTACAGGCAACAGTTTCTGGGAGAGAGAATTCTATGCGATAAGATGCGCCGTTGGTGAGGCCGGTAAAGCGGTAGTTGCCGTTGGCGTCGGTGTAAGTTGTTGTGAGTAAATTGTTATTACCGTCCCATATAGTGACCATGATGCCTTGGATGCCGGTGAGACTTGCTTCGTTCATGATGCCATCAAAATTGGGATCATCGAAGACCGTTCCGGCGATTTGGGTGGGTGAGATAGTACTGCAAATTGTTCCGGGATCATGACCTAAATCAGGCGGACATGGCACCGGTGTTTTAAAAGAAATAGAGTCTGCACAGCTTTCGTCATTAGTAAAAGTAGCATGGAAAAATTGGTAGCCAGTTCCGTCGGCTGGAATTGCGACAGGAATAGTAGTGGGGCTTGTTGCTGTTGCAGGATTTATGGTACTGATGGTATTACCGTTGTGTAAAACATTAATTGTTTCTCCTGCACAGGCGGCATTTGCCCAATCTACAATAAGGTCATAATTGGAAGTGAAGCTGCCATTGTTGTTGTCGGTACAGCTAGTTTGACTTGCGGATAACACTAGAGAGGATACTGTTATATTTATGGTAATATTGAATGCTCCGCATTGGGGGTTGCTGTTTAATCCATCGGAAGATAAAGTAAAAGCGCCACAGGCACCAAGAGTATTTACCATAACACTGTTATTACAAATATTATAAACCAAGCCTGTATTATGCGTTCCTTCTTCCCAGAGTCCTGCACAAACAATACCATTACAATCAATAAGTTCTTGTAGAAAAATGGTATCATTAATTGCAAGTCTACAAAACATTGTATCAAAAGTTATATTGTTATTGTTTGGACAACATTCTGTTAAGATATTCATCGCTTTGTTATTGTTAGCATTTGGAGGAAAGGGGTATCCCGTGTACAGATAGCTACCATCCGATGGATCATATACCGAGATACAATCGCCCCCATTTCCAGAAAGGTAGAGGTTACCTGTAGTCTCACTATATACGATACCCCAAGCATGATGCGTCGCTGGATTTAACGGCACCCGATATACCATATTGAATAGAGAATCATACTTGGTCAAATTGCCACTAAAATGCCTAGCATATATGTTTCCATCGCTATCTTTAGTAACGCCTACGGCATGTCCATTAGCTGTTCCCGGTATAATTTCAAGACATGCTCCATTGAGGTTCGTATCTAAATCACCAACCGCCAAGCCTCGTGTAGCCGAATATGTATTGATAATGATCTGGTTAAGCTCTTCATCTATAACAAAGTCCCATGTCCGTTGTAAATTATCTGTTTCATCACATACCGTATAAGTTCCTAGCAGATTTCCGGAGCAGATATCATATGCGGCTACAACGGCATCTAAATAACCCGTTCCATACCAGCCATTAGCATACAAAGTATTATCCGCAACATATATATTATTTTGATTGCCGGCAACTCCTGACATGCCATCTCCTAGATTTTTAGGGATATAATCTTCCTCTATTAAAATACCATCACAGTTATACCGATCAATCCCTCCGTTTCCACTATTGCCTATATACAAAGAACCATTTTGGTCGACCCCTACTCCATGTGGTCTACTTGTAAGTCCTTCTGACCAATGGCTGCCATCTGTTTTTGTAATTTCTGCTAACGAGCCATCATCGTTAATTTGGAACTTCATCACAGCATTTATATCTGGTTCCGCAAGATAAATATATTCTTCACAATCACAGCCCATTGTACAATCCTGCTCTTTCATTGTCACCGTATAATCCGCATAACAATGCTCTCCACAATTTGTTTCGTCACTAAAAATCCGAATCGTATAGTCTTGACTACCGGATGGATTGGGTAAGTTTGCATTAAGCTGAAGCGGATAAGTGGCATTGCTGATGTCAATGGCATTTGCCCAATCGGGATTGCCGGTATAGCTGCTGCCTGTGGAGAAATTATAGCGGGCTGCATTGGCAGCTGATGATATTTGTAGGTAGCCATCGTTGTTTGGTGTATTGTTGAAACAGGAAGGCTGGATAGCGAAAACGGAGGCGGCAGGTTCTTGCGCAACATTAAGATTTAACGTAATTGTAAAAGCCCGACATCGTGCATTTTGATGTGTTTCATTGGAAGATAAAGTAAAGGTACCGCATCCCGCAGAGGAAGTCAGCGTAATGGTATTGTTACATGGGTTATATGGCAACCCAGTATTTGTAGCGGATGCATCCCAAATTCCTTCACAGATGGAACCTTCGCAATCAATCAGTTCTTGTAAGAAAATTTCTTCTCCAATGTTTCCACAAATCGTAGTATCAATAATGAGATTGGTATGAGTCGGACAACATTCCCTTAAGATACCAATTCCTTTCGCATTATCGCCAGTCCCCGGACTTGGCACACTAGTTCCTAAATAATTTAAAGTAGTATCAAAAGTAGCGATACAATCATCCACTAGCGACTGTGTAGAGCCATAAATGAGATTGGTTGTTTCACTATAAACCAAGCCTGAAAGATAATAGTAGCCTACGCCATCTTCTACGGCATCAATAACTGATGCTCCCATATAATTGAAGTCAGGAGCAGGGCCATATTTTAGCAAATAAGATCCTGTACCTTGATCCCAATCCCGCATAACGGCAATATAAACATTACGATTTATATC
>JAHDGC010000420.1 GCA_020627865.1 Saprospiraceae bacterium
CAAATTACTATCCCCATATTCTTTTTCGGCAAGCAGCATCCCCCTTAAAGTACTTATAATTTTTTCTATGAGAACAGATTTTTCAACAGCAGGTTTCTCCAAAATTTCGATCAACTTTCCCATCCAGTTTTGATCCTGATTTGAAATATTCGTCCCCAACTCTAGCAGTCCCATATCAATAAGCTGGTCTACATGATCCATCAACGCATCGTCTGCCGCATCAACATTATTTTTCAAAAAAACAAGAACATCCTGCAAAGTCACCTTTGTCTTTATTGCTAAAAAGTCCAACAACAATTCAACAAATGCATGCTTTTCTAAACTTTGGACAATGGATACGCCTTGTCTATTTTTCAAAAAAAAATAACCCGCTTCCTGTATCGTCAAACTATTATTCAAAGAAAGGTAAAGTTTTTTTCTACACTCAACATGATTTTGCAAAACCAGTTGAAGCCATTCAAAAACCTTGAGATTAATTTTGGAAAAAGAAAGTAAATCATCTTTTTGAATAGCGCCATCAAAGGTACATAATTCTCCAGCTGTCGGAGCAATCTGCGCAAGGGAAAAAGTACCCAATCGACTAAAAACTGCTGTTTTGCACAGCATTCGACTATAATACCTCAACAATCCATTTACAATTTGATAATCTTTCTTTTTAAATTGGACAATGTCTTTCTTTAAAATATTTTCCAACCGGGCAAAAAGGCTATTGCTGGAAAGCAATAGCCCTGACTTGAAATTATTGTCCTCTACTAGAGCTAGAAAATTTCGGGTATTTTCAATTTTAAATTTTTGATAATTTTCGATAAAGTTTTGCTTTTGTATTTCCTGCTTTTGCTGCAAGTTTTCAAAATCCAATAAGGCCTGATAGAGATCAGTTGGCAAAATATCAACAAGCTTATCTATCATTTTGCTTTTGAGTTTTTTACCATTATGGATGTCTCGTGCAACATTGAGGATCAGGTTGTGTTTTCTTCGATGTGAATTGGCGTAAAAGTATTGGTGCAAGGTCTCTTTTAAATCCTTGCCTTCCGCAACGATTTTATCGGATAGTTTAAAGTAGTGCTCAACAAAAACTCTGACTTCCAACAAGATGAGCTGCTCTATATTCTTAATATCTCCGCCTGCCTTTCGAAGTAATAAATAGGGAAATGTTTTCATAAATATGCTTTGTTACATAATACAATTTGAGGGAACAGGCATATAACAACCTGCTCCCTCAACATGCAATTTAACACAAAAAAAATAAATAACGATATATTATACAAGTGACTTCAATTCCTTCCAAGCTTTGTCGAAAAGATCATCAATAAAGCCCGTTACATCTTTAACATTAAAATCTATTTTCCAGTTGTAATCTGTCTTTAAAATAGTAACGACTAACTGCGCATTAAAAAAGTCTCCCGCTTCAATTTTCTTCAAGCTACCATTAAACTTGAAAGACTTGACATTGAAGAAATCCCCAACATGTTGAGCGATTAATTTTTCTAGTTTCAAAACGGTATCTGCCCCGGCTTTCGCTGCCGTTAAGGCCTTTTTCGCCCCATCAAATGCGATGTAGTCCGTTCCCGTTTGAACAGCTTTCAAGGCGGTTTTTGCCGCTTCTAATGCAACGTATTCTGCGGAAGCGCCAATATGATTCAATGTAGTTTGTGCCTCAGTTATCGCAGCGGAGCCAGCTACTTTCACTGTACTCAAGGTCTTTTCCGCTGCTTGCCATGCCGTATATTCACTGCCATATCGAACAGCCTCTAGCGTGGCTTTAGCAGCATTAAAAGCCGTATAATTTGCACCGACTTTGGCCGCATCCAAGGCTTTTTGCGCAGCCAGGAAAGCCGTGTAATTTGCGCCGGTTTTAGCGGTTTGCAGCGCCGCTTTCGCCCCTTCGAATGCGGTATAGTCAGTACCATACTGAACAGCCTTAAGGTATAGTTTTGCCGCTTCAAGTGCCCCCTCTGCTATATATCGTCCCGGATTCCAACGGCTCATCCCGTCTACTTTTCTCTGTGCATTATCAACTTTCCGTTGCGCTGCGCCCATAGAATTATCCCATGCTCTTTGTGTGCTATTCACCTTATCTTGAGCTGCAGAAATTCCATTATTGTAGGTTCTCTGTGCTTGATCCAGCTTGGTTTTTGCGGCATTTACGCCATCATTGTAAGCCTGTTGCGTTTGATTTACTTTATCCTGTGCCGCTTGGAAAACACGATCATAAGTAGCCTTTGCCTGATCCAGTTTTCCTTGGGCATCACTTATTTTTTGATTCCAACTATCTTTTACAGCATTGAGATTATCCGTCTCTTTTTTCAACAAATCATCTGCCTTAGCCTTAGCATTATCCAAGTCTTGCTGGGCCTTCTGTACAGCAGCATCAAAAGTTTTTTTGGCAGCATCCACTTTCTTTTGAGCCGTATCTATCTTTGTATCCGTTGCTTTGGTCGTATCGTTAATTTTTTGCGTAACGGTTGTTTTCAAGTAATCAACAATGTCATTCTGCATTGCACCGGACAACTTGAAATTCATGGTTTCTGGCTTGCTCAATTTGCCGGTACTATCCCCTTGAATCTCAAATGTTAACTTATCCGCAAAATTTTGTTCAAATTTAAAATGCACCCCATAATTAGAAATATCGACATAAAGACCTTCTTCAAGTCCAAGGAAATCAAAAGCGCCATCAATCATCAGGGATTGCTTTTCAGTAGAGATTTCCATATCCACCTTGGCGTTTTTCCCTTTCTCTCCTTTAATCGTCAATGGCCCTAAGGTCATATTATCCAACATTCCTTTTGCAACAATCGCCGTATCCGAAATTCTAGTATAAGCCTGTATTTCTTTTCCGGCAATAACAATATCTCCTGAAAAACTAAATCCAGGTTTGTAAACAATTGTCCCGATGGTTCCGCCTGCCGGTGCACAATACAGTTCCAGTTTCTTGATTTCAAAGAAATTTGGAGTCGTCGGAATATTTAACGGAATCATTTGCGTAGCAAAGTTGATCAATTGGGCAGGTTTCAAGTTGTCCAGTTTACCAACTAAAATTTCCTCCATTGGATTTTCGGAAATCTTGACGGCCATTTCGACAATGGTATTTCCAATCGCAAGCCCACCAGCAATACCAAATGTTGAAGGCCCGATTTCAGGGAAAGTTGCGTAGATAATGCCTACCTCTACTGCCGCATGTGGTCCGATCTTGAGTCCGTGGATACCAAATGGAGTTTTCCACCAATTTTTCATCGTGACAGAAGCACTCGCCTCCTCTACCTTTAACTCCAATTTCATATCAAAATGCAACGGAGTTGTTTGATTGGGCACCGTGACATCCATACCGAAAATTAAATTAAAGGCAGGCTCTGGAGTGATGTCTATTTGTATTTTTATCGGATCTGTTTTTATCGAAGAGCCCAAATCCAATTGGGTATCAGGAATGGCGATTCCGATATTGGTATTGGAACCAAAATGTGCAGAAAATACCAAACCAACATGCTTGTTCTTCGTGATGGTGCTGAGTGCCGGAATCTCCTCTAATTTACCCATCAATTGTAAACCTTCCTGTACCTGAAAAGCAAAGCCTTCATTTTGGGTTTGGGTGCTCGCCGAAGCATAAATAAACCCAAGTTCGGAAAAACTTAAGGTATCCACAAAAGAACCTTTGACTTCCGAGAAGACACTGGACAAACGGAAATCATGTGCCTTCATCCGAGCGTACAACACGGTCGTAAAGGTCGTATTTTTTTCAAAATACACACCACAATCCAAGGTCACTCCCTTGATTTCTGCCTCTCCGTAAATTTCAAATTTGGCAGGTTTGTTCAATGATTTTTTATACAACTGAAAATCAAGTTCCGTTTTTTTCAAGTCAACAACACCAAATTTTAAATCCCCCAAGGAGCCATCGAAAACGATACCACTAGAGGAAATTGCTGCTGTAGTATCAAAGGTATGGTCGTGTACCGTTACCTCACCAAAGAGATTTAAACCAGCTGTTATATCATGCCCGTCTATTGTCATTTTACCGGTGGCAACAGAAAGAAAGCAATTCTTAAAAGCGATATCAAAATCTGGCATTGTAAACCCAGATGGTACCAACTCATTAAAGATGGTAGATAAAATATCTACATTAAAAGCATTGGCCGTTGCGAGGATACCCGTTGCATCTTTTGACACCTCTCCTTCAAAATCGAAAGTTCGCGCCCCTGCCGTTAACTTCGCCTCGAAGTCAAGTGTTTTAACTTTTACGACCTTATTTTTTCCAGTCAGGACTCCTTTGACTTCGACCTCCTCAAGTGTCAGACCAGGAATACCAAAACCACCGACCATGTGAGCATCGGTCGCACTAAGGCTAAGCACCTGATCTGCTTCACTGACCAAAGCCGTTAAGGTAGCTTGGTGCCCATTGGTAACCCCATCGATATCGAATTCACCTGACAATTGTGGTGCAATCGTCCATTTTTTACTTACGTAGTCAACGGTAATTTGAAAAAAAACTTTACTCAATGTTACGCCATCAAAAATTTCAACAAAAAAAGGTAAGGTACTTTTTAAAACAAAACCAGTAGGTTTAATCAACTTATCCAGCGATGTCGCATCTGTTTTTATCGTTCCTGAAATAGGGATAGCGGATTGGCTAGGAATAGCCTGGAATAGAAATTTCTTAAAGATAGATAATCGTCCGTCCAACCTAAGATTTCCCGAAAAAGAAACCTCATTTAAATTGATGGATAAATCCACATCATCAAAAACAAAGTCATCAATATCCGAGACCGGAAAGTTTTTGAATAGATCCGTAAATTTAAAATTGTTCTTTACGGATGTAGGCGCAGCAGCGGGCGTAGGAGCTACAGCAGCTGCAATGCTTCCAGATGGTTTAGTAGGTTTTTTCATAAAAAATTTTAGCTTAGGAGACCAGCAAAATAAGCTCCCCATCTTGATCGCTTCTGTTGTTCAATTTGGGTATATTATTTATTTCCAGCTCCCTTATTTAGTAATTTGCATGCTCTTGATGAAGAGCATGCTTTTAAATTGTTTACTATTTCTAAAGTTTCCTATGAGCATGTTTGATTTTTCTGATTTACTTCAAAAAAACACATAAAAATTACAATATATAATATTTAAAACTTCAATCAAAGTGTATTGAACTTTATTTTAATTGTGACAATTATTTTTCTACAAACACGCTAGAGGTTTCACCCAAAACTCGCCTGCCCCTCTAATACATTGGCTTTAAAATTAAACGAAACATATAAAATGCTAACACCTACCAACAAAGCACTCACGATCGTTGTCCAATCAGACCAATGTGCGATACCTGTTTTATTTAATACGAAGACTAAAACGCCTGCCATAAAAAGCAAGCGGAAAATTTCCAATCCTACGGCCCATCTTCTTGCTTGTAAAATACCGCCCCAAGCAATAATCATCAAGAACAATCCGACGGACATCACTAGGCGATCTATTCCCGTTAAGGGTAAGGCCATGTTTATTGCCACCACCATAAATACCATTCCCATAGCAACCTGTACAATCAGATAAGGCTTGGCATTCTTAAATTGTTTGCTGGTATACTTGACCTGCTCAGCCTTAGTGTACCCAATTACACCATCACTTTTTTCAACCGCAATCCCTCTTGGTCGCCAACCCAATGGCATGAACCACAAGCGGATTTTATCCCACCAAAAAGGTGCCGCAACAGCATCATCCCAAAGCTGTTTCCAATACTGGAAATTCACATAAATCGGATCCCAAGTGCGGGGCGGATGCGTGATTCCATAACAAACCTCTTCCACTTCTTCCTCAAAAGTACCGAACCACTTATCCCAGACGATCAAAAACTCCGAAAAATTCTTGTCGATGTATTGCGGGTTCACGCCATGATGCACTCGATGATGAGAAGGTGTAACGAAGTATTTTTCAAACCACCCTAACCTCTGGATAAGCTGGGTATGATGCCAGTAGGCCAAAAGCAAGTGTACAGCAGCAACGGCATAAACCATTTCTGGCGCAAATCCGATCAAGACCAAAATCCAATCAAAGAAGAGAAACTGAAAAAGTCGCTGGGTAAAACTAGCACGAAGGCCAACAGAAAGATTCATTTCTTCAGAAGAATGATGCGGCATGTGGGCGGCCCAAAAAATATTGATGGTATGACCCGCGCGGTGGAACCAGTAGAATACAAAGTCCTGTAATAAAAGGAGTAGGAAAAGATTGTACCAAGTCACCTCAATTTGCCAAGGTGCAAACTGATATAGGAAACCATACCATTTGAATACAAAAAAAGCTACGGCCAAATTGACGCATTGGTTTCCGATTCCGGTTCCGAGATTGGTAATGGTATCCTGAAAGGCATACAATCCGTTTTTAGCTTTCAGGCAATAAAGAATTTCTGCCACCAATAGCAACAAGACTATTGGGGTTATAAATGTATAGACATTCATTAAACCAAGTTTAATAAAAGAATGGAGTGGAGATCCTTTCTTTTTATGAAAAATAAAAGTCAGTTTTCTGTAATGTCACATGGCAGGAAATATTACAAAAGC
>JAHDGC010000421.1 GCA_020627865.1 Saprospiraceae bacterium
CCAAGCCAACATTTTTATCTTTAATTATTTGTAGGATTTTTGTTAGTGGGTTTGCCTTTACCGCTATCGCATGCAAGGTATTTTCAGGAAAAAGATTGGTAAGGTACTCAATTCTATTTTCTAAATAAGTAAGATCATAAAATATAACAGCCGTATCATTTTCGGAAATTAGCCCTTGTGCGAGGCATTTCTTGAAAACATTGGCCATACTTTTATCGGAGATTCTGTTTTTCATTTGAATATATACCGCAAGCGGTCTAAAAGTGATTAGTTGCTAGTAATTGGTACGCACTTTCTTGGCTTCCGAGCACTAAATTTATCGCCGTATAGTGCTATCTAGTTTAAAGGATATTAATTACCTTGTCATAAAACATTGTAAACATTACAACGCTATAACCTCATATAACTTAACAAAAAAACAACACCAAACCCGTTGAAACCAAAGTTAAAAAAATACCGACTAGGAAAATGTTGAAGGCTGTTCTGATTTTAGACATTTTGTACCCGAGTCTTCTCCCGATATAAAAAAGATCTTGGGCAAGATGGGCTTTCATCACGTTTTCATTGGTCAAGCCTTCCTCTAAGTATTTGTAATATTCTTCCGAACTCATCTTGTAGAAATTGCCAAAAAAGAAAGGGCTTGGATTAATCTCCGGATGCGCACTCGTTCTTTTTTTATCAAAATCGGAGGGTTTCAACACCTGAGCAGCCTCATATATCGTCAGGAAGCAAGTAACAATTGCGACGACTAGGGGAATATAAAGACATTTTTCGACCACTTGATCAATATTACCAAAAACAAGCGGGATGATTATGGTGAGCATAAAGGCGTTCAAACTCAGCAAGACGTTCGCTTTGTTATCCGCAATAGAGGTCAGTTCAATATTATTCCGTTGGGTAGTTCGGATGATATTGATGATCTTATTGCTGAGTCCTTTATCTTTCTTTTTCATGATCCTAGGATTGTAACTTTCTCTCACGTACATGTTATCGGTATTTTTATTACTAGTTTTATTTACGGAGAAACCATATCTAGGGTTCACAAACTTATCTTAACTCCAGATAATATAGTAATGACGACAAAAATAAAAAGAAAAAGGATATAAAAAAAACGTAGGGTCGCAATGCATTGCGGCTCTACGTTTTTTATTCAAATTAGGTAAACCGATAGGATACTACAATCGTCATCTAACTTACCTTCATTTTCCCATTTGTATTTTTTCCGGATTTTCATCTTCAACACTTTCTGTTTCCGATTTTATGACGGGAGTGGGAACAGCCGCCGCGATTTTTTCCGAGGTCAAGTTTTCAAAAAAGGAATCGAGATAGCTCAACATTTCTTTTTTTGTCTTACGACTCAGATGTTTATTATTTTGCACCAATGCGACAAGCTCGGGTTTATTTTCTTTGAATAGTTCAAAAGTCGGTTCCATGTGCACAATGGTTTCTGGCATGCCTAGATAAACCCGATCCAACATGGTTGTTACATTATACTTAGGATTTAACCTACCATAGGGCGGATTGACCAAGCCAGAAAAGTCAAAATCATATGGAATAGCCAATACATTGTTATCCTTTTCCAAGAATTTTACATTTTTCTCATAATTCATACTCCAATCCGAATTACCGATCATGTATTGGAAAAGTGCTACTTGGTTGATTTTTGCTTGTTCAAACTTTGCCCTTCTATCCTCGGAGTTATATTTTTGTGCTTTCTCCGCATGCAGACGAGCACGAAGCTGCGCCGTATCTTCAATTACAAAAGCCCATTGTTTAATTCTATTTCTTGACTTTGTATCCACATAAGTAATCCTTAGCAACTGCACCCGAAAACTTTCGTCCGTAATTTCATTAAACATTTTATAAGCCAAGTATTCCTTCATCAACAATTCTTTTGCAAGATCTTTATCTTCCGTGCAATAATTCACCAACTTAAGGTCATTGAACCCAGCAAGACCCGCCTTTTTTAAATCCTCTTTATAAAAGTAGATTTTCATCGGTGGCGTTCCAGAACAATTCATCCTTCTGAATTTTCCCCGCAATTTTATTTTTGTATTCCAAGTTTGCTCTACTTCATTTTCATCTATGTAAGAAAGCAAGGCCGGATGCTTGGTATCATTTCTTTTATCAGCGGTCAAGGCCTCCATATCTACACGCAAGGTCATTTCCAACACATCTGCATAATTCATTTGATCGAACACACCGGATAATGCTTCTGGTGTTTCTACCGTTGTTGTTGAATCGTTAAAAATAAGCGTACCCGCAAAGGCGTGAAAACTTGATGTTACTAACAATAATAATAGTAATTGGTATTTGATTTCTCTCAGCATATCTTGTTTCATTTTATGGTTTAATAAAACTTCACTTGACAATGCAAAGTTCAATTTAAATGCCCGTATCTAATAGGTTAAAAACGGGTAATTTAGGGTCAAAATGGGACAAGCCCTTAAAATTGAATTATTCTTGTTATAAAAAACTCAAAAACAGGGGATTTCATTTGGAAATAAAAATAGAAATATACCCAACTGACAATCAGCTTTTTAGGCCTTTCTTAATAAAAAATTAACTTTAACATCACAAACACCTAACATTATCAACGAACTATGATATTATTATTTTAATATTAGTTAATTTATAATTTAAGGTAAAAACCATACTTCTATCCAAAGGCCTTTATTTCAAATAAACAAAAAAAAATGTGACAGTATAAACAAATACAGGAACCATACAGATCATAAACAGCAAAAATTCGCTACATACATGCACATTGTTACATTGCGCTAAAAACAAGCCATTCATAACAAAAAAATCATCATATAAAATACAAAATATAATTTCACACGATACAAATATTCAGGAAGATTGTAGTAAACGGCAACACTATCGTAGCATTAAATATGGGCTATTTTCAAAACTGCTTTCTAAAGGCTGAGGGGTTCATGCCCTTATGTTTCTTGAAGTATTTCACGAAGTTTGTCGTTTCCTCAAAGCCGGTTTGGTAAGCAATTTCCTTGATGCTGAGTGACGTATTCATCAGCAATCTTTTTATTTCCAACAGCAAACAATCATGGATATAGGCCTTTGCGGGCAAACCGACCACTTCGCGGGTAATGCGGTTTAGTTTTTTGGTAGAAATAAGCATCGCATCGGCATAAAATTGCACTTTTCTGGAACTCAGGATATTTTTGTTCAATAATTTTTGAAACTGGATAAAGTCGCCATGATATAAAGATGTGGGGGAAAGGCTGAGGTTTTCTTTCCGAATTCGTTCCGCAAGGCACAAAAATACTTTTAGGGCCGCATGGATCATCTCTTGTGTCAATAAATCATTTTCCCCCTCAAATTCTTGCTTGATAATTTTTACCAAACGAGAAAAAGTTTTCATCTCTTGTTCCTTGTCCTTGAGGCTAATTACGGGAGAGTACAGTTGATAATTGTACAAACTCAACTCCTGCATCAAATTAGAACCGGCGCTTCCCTTCTCCAAAAAATCGTTGGTGAACAACAAGAAGTAAGCTTCCCGTTCCATATTTTTCTCAAAGGCATGTACTTGCTCTTTTGAGATAAAAATAATATTTCCCTTTTCGTATCTGTATTTTTTGAAATCAATATAATGCACGCCTTCTCCCTCCAAGATAAATAGGATGGCATAGAAACGAATCCGGTGTGGGCGGAAAGGGTTATGGTCTAGACTTTCGTCCAAAAGAATCTCCCGGTTCGTGGCGATGCGGAATCCAAACTCCTTGTTGGTGACTTGGGCTAGTTTAACCTCGGGGATTTCGTTTTTTAGTGGCATGATAGACGGTTTATTCCCTTCATTTCGGGCATAACATGTTAGTACATATCGTAAATTTACATACTTTAATTTGAAAAGTAAAATTTATGATAGATGTCCCGTATAATTGCTTAATTGACACTTTATCTTTCAACAATTTAAATACAAGCCTTTATCATGTCTTCAAGCCTTCTACTTAGCGGCACTTCAACGCCTGTCTGTACAAGCAAATCATCGCCCCTCAGCCATTTAGCAGACATACATTCAAATAACATTTTATTTCGGACAGGATGAATTTTACGATATAAAAAGTAAAATCTTATGAAAAGTATGTTTTTTTTACTATTTTTGCAACATACTGTTCTCACCAAAAGAGCAAAAGCACTCATAATTAAACTTAGAAAATAATTTTGGCCCTTTTAATTACGCATTACATGGTGCTGTAGTGGTGTTAATATCGTCCCCCTACGATAGCTATCTTTTTATTAACCTATAGACTTGTATTTAAATAACAAGTTCGCATATGAAAAAACCTTAATTTCATATATTAAATTCTTATTTAAGAACAAGTCTTATAAAATTTCTTTTATGGAATATGCAGCGAAACTCAAAACTCCTGGTGGTCTTCAGCATGGATATTTTTTTACTAAAATAAAGCCGAAGCTTCCTACAGCTCAAGAAGCCCATCAAGCATATTGGAATCATCTGTCTATTGACAATTACATTGAAGGTGATTATAAATTTAGGCAAAGAAAATATGCCCGCTTAGAGATTAATTTTGAGTCACAAGAAATAGCAAACCTCGGGTCTACCTATTTCCAAGAGGAAGAATTTAATGAATTATTTGGTGGCCAACATAGAGTGTTTAGCCCCGTTGATAGCGATTTTTTAAAAGATCCATTCTTCCTCAAGTTATTGAATTTTGACTATCATTTTTTTAAAGAACATAAACTACTAACGGGAGTCAAACATTATGTTGGCATTCATCAGATTCGGACAACGACCATATCCAAACGCCTCGGGGAAGTAACGCCCGAAGGCATACACAAGGATGGCCATCCTTTCTTTGGCATTCACCTGATAAACCGGGTTAATATTAATGGTGGTGTTACGACACTTTATGATAACAATCGTAACCTCCTAGACCAAATAACACTAAATAGTTTTGGAGATACGCTTTTAGTCGAAGATGATAAGTTGTTTCATGGCGTCTCTCCTATTGGAAGCATCTCCGATGGTCTTGGTTTTCGGGATGTATTGATAATCGAATTTTACTAAGGTAATTAAGAAATAACATGGAAGGATACTTTAAAAAATACAGAACAGGAATTATCGGTATCAAGGCTTCTTTCCCAACTATTGAAGGCAAAAATAAAGGCCTACTGTACGCAGATTGGGCAGCTACTGGCAGGAATTATGCCCCCATAGAATTGCAACTTCAGGAAAACATCATGCCTTTAATTGCCAACATAGAAGGCGAGGCAAGTATTACAAGATGGGCAACCAGCTACGCTTACCGCTCCGCTAGAGCAATCATAAAACAACACGTTAACGCATCTCCAGAAGATGTTATTGTAACAGCTTGTGCTGGATCAACGAGGATGATTAGGAGGTTTCAACAGATCCTTGGCTTTTGCCAAAATGGAACCATACCCGACAGGCCAAAAGTTGTCGTTTTTGTGACCCATATGGAGCACTATTCCAACGAGGTATTCTGGACAGAAGCTGGTGCCACGGTCGAACGTATTCAAGCAGATGAAAACGGGCTGGTTTGTCTAAAGCATCTGGAAACGCTGCTGTTTCAGTATCGGGATTGGCACACCAAAATTGCTTCCGTTACAGCATGTTCTAACATTACGGGCATTGAGTCTCCTTATTATGACATTGCACAAATGATGCACGAGGCCGGCGGTTATTGCTTTGTAGACTTTGCCTATTCCGCACCTTATGTTTCCATAGATATGCATCCGGAAAAGAAAAATGCCCATCTGGATGCGGTCTTCTTTTCTACACACAAATTTTTGGGCGGCCCGGGCACTGCGGCTGTATTAATTTTTAACCGAAAGGTTTATAAATTACAGACCAAACATTGCCATAAGGCAATCCAAAATCAGACCGCAGCACAAATTGAACACCTAGAGGATGATGGTTCTCCGGCTATCCTTCAAACCATAAAAGCAGCGATGTGTATCAAGTTGAAAGAAGAGATGGGCGTTCCTAAAATACAGGCTAGAGAACACCAACTGCTTTCGATCCTTTGGGATGGCTTAAGTGCCATTCCCAACCTGCATATCCTTGCCCCTAAAAACCCTGAACGGCTAGGAATCTTCTCTTTTTTTATAAGGGGATTGGATACTTACTGGGCAGTTCGAATGCTCAATGATAAATTTGGAATACAATGCAAAGCAGGGAAATCTGTCGCCCATACTTATGGTCACGAGCTTGTTAAAGCACATTTAAAAAAAGAAGAACAACGCAATTCAGCGGTATTATTTTGGATCAGAGTTTCCCTACACCCTACTATGACAACAATGGAGGTGCAATATATCCGGGACAGCATCATCGAATTAGCAGAACAGCACAGACAATGGAGAAAAGATTATTCCACAATGCCTTGTGAGGGTTTTTCTCCAATTTTGAAAGAACGTATAGACATTACCCTAAAGCATGAATTTGCTGGAACACTGCCACAAAAATCATAACGCACCAATTTTTATTTTTTCACCTTTTATCAATGAAAAAAAATGACACTTAT
>JAHDGC010000422.1:0-3487 GCA_020627865.1 Saprospiraceae bacterium
CTCAAAACTAGCCTCCCCTATCTTGAAAAGATTGGCCACATACTTATAGGCCGCATCAACATCTTCAACGCCTTGGGTTCTTATTTTAAGCATTTCTATCCTTTGGAGATAGCCCAAATAAAGGCGTAGGACTTCCTTTCGTACCATAATTTTTTGCTGGTTTAATTCATGGTTTTCTATCTCTAACTGCTGTCTGGCTATTTCTGTTTTTTTAGGATTATTCAAGAAAGTCCCCAAACGAACTGTTGCTGTAAGATTATAACGTGGGAATAAGGTTACCCCCGCCGTAGGAACTTCTACCAATGCTTCACTATCCAGCAAACCAACCCGACGAAGATCCTCCGGAATGGTATACGGCACGAAGGATTGTTGTTTTTTTATATTTCGATCATTCAGGTTAAAAGAAGCTGCAATATCTTCAGTCCAATCCCATTTGGCCAACTTTACTTCTTCTTCTGCAATTTTAATATCAGATTGAAGTATTTTATTTTCTGGATTATTAATCCAAGCCAGCTGAACCAAATATTCTCCGAATTCTTCATGTGGTTCTGCAATAGGCCGGATTAAGGTATCCAGATTTATGTTCTGGGCATGGAGTCCGAAAATACAGTTGGTAAGAATAATAAGTAGTATTAGGTGTTTTTTCATTTTATATACAAATTTTCTCAAAATATCTTTTAGTTTTGAGGTAAACTCATTTCTTGTTCCGGAATATGCCTGTTAACATAAGCCGGATCATCCTCTTCATAATCGAAGTCCTTAAGCCTTACGATCATGGCTAGGAATATATTGAAAATTATGGCCGTTGGTAACAATGGGATTACTTCTTGCGGATAGCTGGAAAGTGCAAGTAAGAAAATAACCGTCGTTAGGCCAAGGTAGTAAATTTTTATCTTCGGATTGCGACATCGGACATAATAATAAATCCCCGTTCGGAGACAGACCAGCAGAAATGTACAATAGATCAGTAATCCAATCCAGCCCAGCTCAACGGCAATCCGCACATAACCACTGTCATGCTGGAAATCTGCAAGCCATGAATCTGGCGTAAAACGTGCTCCCCACATTCCTGTCGAGCCTAGGCCACCACCAAAAGGATGCTCTTGAATATATGGCTGAATCAACTTTTGGTTGTTCAATCGCAGCTGCATGGAAGCATCTCCAGAAGGTTTAAAAGCGGATTGAATCCGGAACATAACCGGATTGGAGGTTCCTTTCATCATGGCTAGTGTTCCAATAAAGAGTAAAATACCGGAAATAATGATGACATTTCGCTCCAAGGACATTACAACAAAGAAGATAAAGCCAGCTGGGAT
Source organism: Saprospiraceae bacterium (assembly GCA_020627865.1). Lineage (GTDB taxonomy): Bacteria > Bacteroidota > Bacteroidia > Chitinophagales > Saprospiraceae > JAHDGC01. The sequence continues at coordinate 1,317 of JAHDGC010000422.1, forward strand.
CAAAACCACAGGCGTTCTAGAGCCACCATATCCTAATGCCATAATCATTAGAATCGCGGAAACCACCAATACTCCTTTTTGCCATCTTTTAAAAGGGCCGAAACAAAGTACGAGGCAAAAAACGGCCATATAGGCCATCAATACCCCCATCGTTGTAGGGTCAGAAAAGAAGGAATATACCCGAAACCGAGACCATTGTACAATGAGTTGAAACCGCTCTTCGTCTGCATAAAGCCAAGCCATTTCTGTATCCGAAAAACCGATATATTCTTGTTTTAAGGCATACAAGGCGGATAGTAAACCTAGAAAGAGGATAAACTTCATGAACCATTCTATCACTTTCAAATTCTTGAATATGTAGCAGGCTATAAAATAGAAGAATGTTAACCCAGCCAAACTCCGCACGCTGTAAACCCAAGCCATTCGGGAACCGGCATCCGGATTAAAGAATTGTAGCAGAATAAAAGCGAACCAAATCAGTATCCAAGTACTAATCGGATGTTTGGCAAAACTCCAATCCCTTTCCAGAATTTGTTTGACGATAAGGCTAAAAAATAGTAGGGATACAAGCGCATCAAGGGCGATTCCAAGGGGAATGTCGCCATATTTTTTGATAAATTGAAGGAAAAAAGAAATGAGCAAGGTTACAACCAAGCCAAATCTAAGGTTAAAAAAGCAGGCGCCAATCAAAGGTAATGCCACAACTAGTCCCATCATCAAGAAGCCGATTTTCATCCCTAGGAAGGCGACAACAGCCGAGACGAATAAGGCCAGAATTGTGATGAGAATAAACCCAAGTGGGTTATCCAGTTTTTGGAAGAGAATCTGATCTGTCAACCAATTCCGGAAGGAACGAAACCAGTTAAGAACAATCATAGGATTATGTTTTGGAAAAAAAATTTGTTTATGCTATCGTTTTTGTAAGAATCAGATGAAAACGACTTTTAAAATACAAGCCAAAATCATCAAAAAACACATAGCCAAAGCCATGAATTCAATCAATTGTTCTTTTTGGGTTAAGACGACCTTTGTATGATCTATTTTTTTCATATCCATTTATGATGACGTGTAAAAGTAAGCATTTAAAATAACAAATCAATAAAATGATTAATTTTTTGTTTTCGCACGTTTCGCCTCGGAGGTATCGGGGAGGTAGTGGCGGTATTTTGTGGATTTGATGAATGCCCTCATTTCATCGGCATTACTGATAAAGTCATCAAATGTTTTAGGGACAATCTTCTTGAGGTTTGTAAAAGCCTTGAAGGGAGACACACCAATATACTCCGCGACCTCATTCATAACAATATCCCGACGGGAGACATCTGCCAAGTCATCCTCATAAGAAACATAAAAATGAGGAATATCCTTAAGCATCTCTTTTTCAAAACGATTATTTTCTTCCAGTTCGTCCAGCCATCTTTTCAACTCGTTCATATCCACCGTCATGACATACTTCTTTTTAGAAGCCTCATTGGTCACGTGCCATTGGTTGCTAGAAAAGGCATACATGTTGGAAAGTGCCTGATTCAACCGGTTCAGCCGTTCCAGATAAATAATCTTAAAGCCAGAATTATGGAGTTTTTCCATAAAGGCCTTTTTATTTTTAATAGAAATCTGTGTATTCTTGAGTTGATAGCCTAGGAATTTAAAGCCATACACTTTTTTGTCGGAGAGTTGCGTCCTGATTTTCACTTTATTAAACGGAAAAAAGACCTTGCGTTTTAATATTTCGGATTCGCAATAAATATCCGGGTGAGACCTGAGCAAACTAATGAGCAAGGTACTTCCGGAGCGACCGGAAGAGAAGATCATAAATTTTTTCTCTGGTTTGATTTTTTTCTTAAAGGGGAAACTCAAAAATGCTAAGAGTTCTTCCCAATATCCAAGGACATTCGTAGAGATGTAGTATTTGAGATCGTAAATCAATTTCGTTTTACTGCTTCTTTCTTCCATTTCGTAATTAGTAAATCTATGCACTTAACCAAATAAGAATTTAATCGGGGGTATTGTTTCTTATTTAATTCTCCTGTCGTAAAACCAAATTAATTTGAAGCGGTTATTTAGGGTTTAATTGTTTAGACAGATGAACTTTTTCCCAATGTTTGGTTTTAAAATTATATTGTTTTAATACTTTTGCTGGATTTCCAGCAACAAGAGAATAAGGAGGGACA
>JAHDGC010000422.1:3587-6523 GCA_020627865.1 Saprospiraceae bacterium
ATCTGATTATTAATTACGGTATAATCTTCGATAAGTGATTTTTCACCGAGATGAAACTTGTTAAAAGGCAGGTTATCCAACCTTACTCTTGATCTAATAACACTATTTTTGCCTCGCCTCCTTTTCAGAGGATTCCAAAGCTTGCGAACCCACCACCTTGGCCTAAAATCATTTTTGGGAAACAGGAGCCAATGAGCAAGTCGTTTTAGCTTATAATTACTTACAATTTTATCTTTATAAGCCATTCTGAATGATTATTCGATGTGGTGTCACCGGATAATATCATTAGGATGATACCATAGTAACACGAAATTTAAATCAATTGTTCCTTTTTAATAGCATTCTTGGTACTATAATCTTCCACGATCCCCCAAAACTGTTCTACACGTGCAGTCCATGTGTTCGTATTGGCTACTTCAACTCTTTGATTCACTTTTTCTGTATCGTTTTCTTCGATGGCTTTGTTTATCAGATTTAAAAAATCGTCATCTGTATCTGCCAGATAGATAACGTCACTGAAACTTCTAATATCTTCGGAGAAGTTCGTCGAAACGACGGGACGCCCTGTAGCAAGATACTCATTAATTTTTAAAGGGTATATACTTGCCGTCAATATATTGTATGAAAAAGGGATAATAGTCACATCCATATATTGTAAATATTGAGGCAAAATTCTAATATCCTTGCTGCCTGTAAAAATCACGTTCGGCATTTTATCCAAACCGGTTTCCGTTACCTCCGGACTATTAATCGGGCCAACCAACAATAAGGTTTTATCCTTATGAAATTCGGCAATCTTTTTTAGCAAGCCATAATTAATCCTCAAATGGTCTAAATTTCCGGTAAACCCGATGATTTGCGTGTTTATATTAGCCAATTCTTTGGGTTTTTCAAAAGTTTCCGTCCGGGTTTTTTCAAAAATACTAATATCAGCCGCATTATGCAAAATATAACAACTATCGGTATACCTTGATTTTAACCGCTTTAATTGTCTGGAGGTGACGACAGTTATTTCAGCCTGACTGACGGAATTATTTTCGAGATCAAGCCCATGCTTATTTGTCCAAGGATCTTGCGTAATATCGTCAATACATTGATATACATTAAATGCCGGATTCAGGGATTTAGGTAAAAACCCGAGATTATGCGGATTGTAACAATTAATGTAAATGTATTTTTTAATGTTATAATCCTTAATCACCTGCTTGATCGTGTTAAGGATAACATTGTTATTATACTTTAAAAAGGTATCATATATACTTCCCTTGGGCAAAAAATTGATCGGAAAAACAGGAGGCGGCATAGCGGAGATGATATTCTCATGTCCTGGGATTGTTTCGTAGCGCATTTTTCTTTTCAGGAAATCCGCCCGACGTATTTTCCCCAAATCTGTTTTCCAAGAACCGATAAAATCCTTAAAGGTGTACGGCAAATTGATATAAAATACCCTATTATTTTTCACAAACTCCTTAGCAAAAGAGAAGGAAACGGAAGAATATGGATGATCCCACCGGAAAGCCGTAAAATATATGATATCGTAATCTCTTTGCATTATATCGTAGTATTATAATAATCTATTTACAAAGTTTTTTCTTCAACACTATTCTTATCAACACTATTCTTCTGTTTTGTCAACAATTCGTCGTCTTCATCTTTCTTTCCAAGGTCTTTTAAAAAAGAGATGCCCATATGATACGCCTGTTTATAAAAAGCGGGGATATACGAGATGGCCTTATAAGCCTTTATATTAAACATTCTATACAAAAGAATTTGTGTCAATATAAAATGAATCGTATAAGTTATCAATGTGCCATAAGCAGCCCCAACGACCCCAAAGTTAGTAATAAAAATATAATTAAAAATAACATTTAAGAAAGAACCGAACAAAACAAAGTAAAAATTTATCTTCGGCTTCCCTATGGAGTCCAAAACTGTCCCGAATTGGATAGAAAACGGGATAAACAGGCCATAAAAAATAGTGAGCCGGAGCAAGGGAATCGCCTCTAGGTACGCTTCATTAAACAAGCTGATGATGGGGCCTGGAAACAACATGATGACTATGAAAAAAGGCAGAATTAATGCCAGAATTGCCCCTACCGATTTCTCATAAAGTTCCTTTACCGCCGCCGTTCCTTCAGAAATCATTTTTTTGGCGCTTTGCGGAAAAACAATGGAGGCGATAGAAACCGTCGGGACTTCCGCAAGGTTCGTAATACGGATAGCCAAATCATATAGAGCTACCGGCCCAGGAGACAATAATTTACCGATCATCATAACATCTACCCGCTTGTAGATCATGGCACTGAGATTGGTACCCCAAACAAATTTCCCATAATTGAACAAGCGACTAACCCACGTCTTATCCAACACGCGGGAAAATCTCATATATTTTTTTCCAAAAGCCAAGGAAACTAAAGCCCCACAAAAAGCTGCAATGCATTGCCATATTGCAAGATTGAGCAAGCTTATTTCACGCCCCGAGATAAAAAAGAAAAGAACGAAAGCGAATAATGTCCCTTGCCGGGTAAAACTACTCCAAAAAATTCCTGTAAAATCCAGATTCGCTTGCTGTACAAAGCGTCCGTGAGAAAAAGGAATCAAGAAGACAATGGTCAGGCAAAAAACAACCATCATTGCTTCCAGATCTGGAATACTCCAGAAATTACTGAGTATTTCCCCAAATCCCAAGAGAAAAAGGATGGATAGCAGGCAAAGGGAAATATTTAGAAATAAGGAAGCCGTATTTATTTTAGTATAGTCTGCCTCATCACTTATCGTAAGATGCTTGATAAGCGCATTTTGTAGTAAGCCATCTTTTCCAACCTCGATGAAAGCCGTCACCGTCAAGAACAGCACCCACGCCCCCATATCCCCCATGGACAAAGTCCTGACCAAGAGGATATAGTTACCAATTCCTACACAGAGAATAGAAACCC
>JAHDGC010000423.1 GCA_020627865.1 Saprospiraceae bacterium
CGGTGCTACGCACCTATTGCAATTATGATTGATGACTCTTGTGCTACAAATGGTTCCGCTCCGCTGGAGCTAAAAGCGGTACCCTAAAAAAATTATACATACAAAAGGTTCAGAGAACCGATCCCGTTTGTAGACAGAAAGATAGACAAATTCATTAAGGTACGTAGTACCGGCACCATTAAACTTATATATGCGGTAATTTGGGATACATTCTGTGATTAAATAGTGTTCGATAGTTCTGCTTAGAACAGATCATTACAATAGCATTAGAAACTGGTCGTTTTCTAAAATGCGGAAAAATAAGTATTTCTTTTTATATAACTATCAATGAAGGTAGGAAGCTTCCAAGGGGAAGGATATTTTTTAATTAACTTAATAGCTTTGGAGGATGTAAGGCATTAGGAAACATGGAAATCACCATGAGAAATGAGCTGCAAAAAAAAACGTAGAGTCAATGGATTGCGGCTCTACGTTTTTTGGCTAATCAACCAGTCCTCTCCCTTCTTTCTTTATCTTACCATCTTTGTTCAGCTTCTTCATCAAACGATCAAGGATACCATTGATGAAATCCTTACTTTTTGGAGTACTGTATAATTTGGAAATTTCAACAAACTCATTCAGGGTCACTTTCGTCGGTATAGTCGGAAAATGGAGTAATTCGCAAAGCGCCATTTTTAAGAGGATCATATCAATAACCGCCACGCGATCCGCATCCCAGTTTTTGAGTGTAGGTTCGATTAAATTCATCAAATCCTTCTGGTCGTCGCAAGTTTTTCTGAGGAGGACTTCACCAAATTCGGTGATGGTTTCGTAGGTAGGCTTATAACTTTCAATATAATCAAGGTCTTTTAAGGGGAGCCTTTTAAGCGTTTTTTTCATTGCCCCAACAACCAAAGACTTATCATCTATCCAATTCGGAAATTTTTCTTCCAGTTCATCACTACAAGACTCATTTTTAATCAGATGTTTATAAAGGGTAAGGATTATATCCCTTGCCGCTTCGGCAGAAGTGTCTGGATTCGCCAGATAATTTTGATATTCATCCGTTTTGGCAAAGCTAGCATACAGGCTTCTGATGATGTCATCATTAGGGATGTCCAACATATTGAAATTCCGATAGGCATCATTGAGCGCCGGATTCTTGACCAATGATTGGATAGAAGGGTTCTGATACAGTTTGGCTGTAAAAACCTTATCTTTTGCTGTAGGAAGATGCTTGGAAGAACGTTTCTCATAATCCTTCAAGGCATAACCAGTGACCCCAACCAGTATTTTGATACTATAAACGAAGAGTTCATAGGATTTGGAAACACTTTCTCTGTAGATATTAAGTGCATCACTGGTGTTGAGGCTACCGCCTCGATTCATGGAATAAATTACCTGCATTACTTTGATGCGGACATTTCTACGACTTAACATATACGACCTAGATCTTTTATCTGGACAAATAAATAAATGGCACCTTTATTGCCGACGGCACAAAGAAAACTATTTTTTATAAAAACTTCATTTTTTAAGTATAAAATATATGCCGAAAAGGGAAAATACTTACATTATGGTCAAAAATAGTAAAAATTTTCCCTTTTTAGTTGTTCTTTTGTTAGAAAAATGGTGCGAACATTTTTATACCGTCTACATATTTGTATGGTATAGACGCATGCAATGATAACCGAGACGCATGCAATGATAACCGAGACGCATGCAATGCGTCTCTACGATTTTATGTATTTTGCTTTTACTTCTTCGAAGGTCGGCAATTTTTTGTGGTGCCATTTTTGCAAAATCTTGGCATCTTTCATCAATAGCACACCGGGATTAGACCGCACAATGGTTTTCAATAAAATATCATCGGCCATATAAAAATCATATGCGGTTTGTGTTGCATGTCGGAAGTCATCAATAAAACCAGGATCGGCGACCTTCGTAACAGCATAAACTTTCAAACCCGCTTTTTCTGCTGCCTCTGCAAAAGGATTGACCTTTTCGATATAAGGTTGTTGAAAATCTTTATCCCAATTGTATTTTTCTTCCATCACTTCCCGCTTTTCTAGCCGATCAAACCGCCTCACCAATTGCGTAGAATCCCCAACAACGAGTGTATCTGTCACGAAGATGGAATCTCGGAGCAAGACCTTTTCTTTGGACACCGTATGTTTTAATTGATAACTCACAATCATCACACTATAGCCTTTATGGTTCAGTAGCTCTTCGGTAATTTCCTCATTTTGCAGGTTTTCAATGGCATATTCGCTTATTTTGGTTGCCGCCAAGGTTGGTTCCGTTTTTACCTGTTCTAGTATTTCCCAATCCGTTTTAGGATAATTTTTATATTCTTTAAGGTACGTATTGTAAGGCAATTCTAGAATTTCATTACTCGCCTTGTTTTTCAGACGATAATGAGTAATCTGCACATTACTAGCGGCCTCTTCCTCTGCTTTTTTTGTCGCTGCAATATCTACCCCGACTCTAAAAGGACGAAAATCCATAGAAGGAATATTCCATGAGAAATTGCTCAGGCAATAAAACAATAAACCTACTGTAGAGACACCTGCGATAGCCGTTCCGGCCGTTCCACCTATTATTTCATGCATATCCTTGGATTTCCAAAGGAAAATCAGTGCTGGCACTAAGAGGAAAACATCTTTAAGGAAAGAAGTATACGGTTCTAGTTTGATAAAATCCCCAAAGCAGCCACAATCCGTCACTTTCATGTTACTTTTCACGTATTCGCCCCATTTCCCGAACTCGAAAAAGTTTACACCATCCGGAACATATCCCGTCAGGTAGGTAAATCCGGTGAGGAATGTGAAGAAGGCTACCAGCAAGAAGAATGCCCAACTGGTAAACTTGCGAGCCGTCCCTAGGATGAGCATGATCCCCAGTACGATTTCAAAGATCACCATGAAGACAGAAAAGGCAACGGCATAACCGGACAAAAACGGGAACAAAGGTGCCAGAAAAGACATCCAAGTTTCGGCAAAGGTCGATTCAAACTCGGCAAAATATTGTTCCATTTTGTAAGCCGTACCCAGCGGGTCAACAGCCTTGACCCAACCAGAAACAAGGAATAAGACACCACAGAAATTCTGGAGGTAGGAAACCAGTAGGTTTTTGCGTTTTTTAAATACAAACTCGACAAGTAAGGTTAATATCACTGCTGCTATAGCAACATAAATTAACAGTTTTGTAAGCGTCATAATGATTCTTTTGAAATTTTGGCAAATATAATAATTTTGCAATCATTTTTACAAAGATAAGTGCACGGGGATGATTTCCTTGTTAATAAGCTTTCAATAATGATTAATGAATTGTTAAATGGGACAGCATAGGGAGCGATGCATTACGGGGGCGTAGGGTTTCTTATAAAATTAGTATAGGCAATTTTCAAAGTTACAATTGAAGTAAGTAACAGTCAAGACCTTGATTTTCGTGATTAACTTGATTGTACAATCAAGTTAATCAAGGGCATCATGGTTCAGACAATTAACGGAGTACGAAACACTTTAAAATATAAGGTGTCACCTAACTTATACGCTCAAATCATTTTTTGAAAGCCCTTTACTGAGGCGCAAGCATTACGCCCTTAGGGGGAATTTTTATATTTTTACCAAAAACATAAAATGCCAGCACCAGATTTTTATAATACAATCACAGGAGAAAGCCTTGGGGAGTTTAAGGACAGGGGGAGCAAGTTTGTGGCTTATGCCTATCCTGTGAAGACGGTTGCAGAGATTGAAAGCCAGTTGCTTCATGTTCGGAAATTGCATATGAAGGCTAGGCATCATTGTTATGCCTGGCGGTTGGGAACGGATAAGACGCAGTTTCGAGCCAATGATGATGGAGAACCTTCTGGCACTGCGGGCAAACCCATCTTAGGGCAAACAGATAGTTTTGAGGTAACCAATGTACTGATTGTGGTCGTTCGGTATTTCGGGGGGACAAAGTTAGGGACTTCCGGGCTAATTAATGCTTACAGGTCGGCAGCGGCAGCAGCATTGGAAAAGGCCAGTATGGTAAAAAAATATGTTTGTGATTTATATAGCTTGAATTTTGGCTATGATATTATGCCAGACGTGATGAATGCGATTAAAAAACACAACATTGAGATTGTGGAACAGGTTTTCGAGCATGATGCTTTTTTGAAAATAGCGATTCGGCAATCGGAGGTAGAAGAGAAAATGCAGCGGATGAAAGCGGCTATTGCCAAAGTAAATATTGAAGAGACGGAAAAATATGAAGAGATTGAAGGCCTAGAGATTGTGTTTTTGGGGAGTGAACAGTAGGGGCGCGATGCATCACGCCCCTACTGTTCACTATCGTAATAAGGTAATGTTCCCTGTTTTCATAATGCGGCTGCCATCTAACTCACAAACTGTTTCCAGAAAATAGACATAAACTCCGGAAGGGAGACGCCTATCATTATTTGACCTTCCTTTCCAGGCAAACTGTGGATTATTAGGTTCAAAATTGGACATGGAAAAGACAACCGCTCCCCACCTGTCATAAATGATAAAGTTATCAATATGGGAAATGGTGGATGAAAAGATATACAATTCATCGTTGATTTGATCATTATTCGGGGAAAAGATATTCGGCACTACAATAAGCTCATCATCACACTCGGTCACTTCTTGCACGACCGTATTCAACTCTGTTGTGCATCCCGTTTCATCACTGGTTACGATCACACTATAAGGAGCCGTTTTTTCAGGTGTTACCGTAACCGTAGGGCAATAATCGCAAGTCATTTCATCATTCGGGAACCATTCATAATAGTAATCACTTTCCGTCGTGTCGACCTCAACACTGAGCAATACACTTTGACCGGGGAAGAAACTATGCTCGGCGGGAAGATAGGCCTGTGGAGATTCCTTTAAATTAATAGTCACTGTTGTGGTATCGGGTTCGCAAGTGCCTAGCCTTCCAACGACGGTGTAGGTGATTGGCTCTTCTGTAGCAACAAAAGGGTTTTGGATATTTGGATTGGACAATCCTGTTTCCGGTATCCAGCGATATTCATCTGCGAAGCCTTCTACATCTAACTGAAAACTTTCGCTTGGGCAAATTAAAACATCCGCTGCGGAAATATTTGTTTTGGCAATGGTTTTCACATAAACGGAATCCTCTATCACACAATCCCCCTTGGTAATTTTCAGCGCAAAGATTGTGGATTCTGTCGGACTCGCCACCGGATTTATCGTGTTGGGATCATTTAAAAACTCGGCTGGTGACCATTCGACATTTCCCTCTCCGTTGGCTTCCAGTACAATGGAAGAACCCACACAAATTTCCATGTCTTCCCCAGCACTCATTTCCTCGGGATATACAATACCGACTTTCACCGTATCCTCAATCATACAACCTTCCTCGGTGTATGCCCTGACCATGTATTCCATACTTTCTGTCGGCATGGCTACAGGATTTTCACAAAAAACACAATCCAATCCATTGGCAGGGCGCCACTCGGGATCAGCACCCATTTCCAATTCTAATTGAACAGGGTCACCCATACAAACCATACGATCCTCTCCAGCAATCGGCATATAATTATCTATCACATTTACCCGTATGGTTTTGGAAGCTGAGCAACCAAATTGATTGGTCACGATGATTGTATATTCAGAAGATACTTCCGGAGATGCGACCGGATTAAAACAAGATTCATAACAACTCAATCCCGGGACTGTATTATCCCATTCGTATTCAAAAACACTATTGCCTCCGGTAGCAAAAAGCTGCACAACATCCCCCTTACATATTGTCGTATCCGACGAGACGCTTACGTCCGGTACACTATATTCGTTCACCTCCAAAGTTATGGGAAAAGTTTTCTCACAACCATTCATATTTCTAACCACAAAATAATACGTTGTCGTAACTTCCGGTGTGGCAATAGGATATAAACAATCCCTGCAACTTAAAGTCGGTGACAACATCCAATAAAAGGTATCCACATCTTCCATCATACTGATTTCCGGATGAATTTCGATGGCTTCTCCTTGGCAGACAACTGGCATCGCCTCAAAGGTCACCTCATTCACCCTTAAGACCTCAACCTGATGCACAACACTGTCTGCACATCCGATAGCAGAAACTACTTTTAGCTGTACATCAACATTACCTACCTCATTAAAAGTATGAGAAGGTGACTGTTCCGCAGAAAGTGTTCCATCGCCAAAATCCCAAAACCAATCGGTAATCATTCCGGGGTTCATGGTGCTTAAATCCAAGAATTCTACGAATAAAGGATCACAACCACTTTGCGGTGTATAGGAAAAACCAGCATCGGGATTGTCCCCCACCCCGATAAAATCAGTTCTGACCAAAGTATCTCTACAATATGCGTTTTCACCAATTAAAGAAACATCAAAGGTACCAGCATTCATATACGTAACGACCTCTTCCATCATGTTTCCGCTCGTAGGATCCCCACCCTCAAATATCCACTCGTAACTATCAACAGGATGCGATGTATTTGTTGTGTTATTAAAAACAACAACATTATTATCTC
>JAHDGC010000424.1 GCA_020627865.1 Saprospiraceae bacterium
GGATACCCTTCGCAAATTCTACGGGTTGTGCCTTCCCCCTAGGATCCAGCCCCGGTTTTTCCAATTCTTTGACAATATCGCGCAGGGTCGGAAGCCCTATTTTATCGGTTACATATTGTTTGAGGTCTATTTTTTTACGCAAAGCGGCATTTTCGATTAATTCGCCAACTTTACAACCCAGATCTTTTGCCATCTGCTCCACTACCGGATAAGATTCCGGATGCACGGCCGTGTTATCTAGAGGATTTTTCGCCTCCTTTATCCGTAAAAACCCCGCACATTGCTCGAAAGCTTTCGCCCCCATGCGAGGCACCTTCAAAACTTCTTTCCTAGAGGTAAACATCCCTTTTTCCTTCCGATATTCCACAATGTTTTTAGCCACCACTGGGCCTAAACCCGAAACATGGGTGAGCAAATGCTGACTGGCTGTATTGAGGTTAATCCCCACAGAGTTCACACAGCTTTCCACGACCCTTTCCAAACTGTCCTTCAACATGTTCTGGTTCACATCATGCTGATATTGCCCCACTCCAATTGATTTGGGATCAATTTTCACCAGCTCGGCCAATGGATCAATCAGGCGCCTCCCGATAGAAACGGCTCCCCGCACGGTAACGTCATGGTCTGGAAATTCATCCCTTGCAATTTTAGAAGCGGAATAGATGGAAGCCCCACTTTCATTGACCATGAAAACTTCGACCGGCCGCCCCAAATCGGCTGCACTAAACATCGACAAGGTTTCCCGACCGGCAGTTCCGTTACCAACGGCAATGGCCTCGATTTCAAAATCCCTAACCAGTTTTTTCACTTTTTGGATCGCACGTTCTGGTTGATTCTGCGGAGGGTGTGGATAGATGACATCGTGGCGGGTCAGGTTCCCACTGGCGTCCAAGCAACAAACTTTGCAGCCCGTCCGGTAGCCGGGATCAATGGCCAAAACGCGCCGCTGCCCTAGCGGAGCTGAGAGCAAAAGCTGCTTGAGGTTTTCGGCAAAAACACGAATCGCTTCTTGATCGGCAGCTTCTTTGGTAGTGTTGCGGAACTCTGTTTCGATAGCAGGACTGAGTAATCTTTTATAACTGTCTTCAACAGCCATACTCACCTGCCGTGCAGCTTCCCCCCTGCCCTGCACGTATATCCGGCTCATTTCGTCGAGGGCTTCTTCCTTATCTGGTGCGATGCCCAGTCGCAAAATACCTTCCTCTTCACCCCGGCGCATGGCCAAGTAGCGATGGGACGGACACTTGCGCAGGTCTTCGTCAAATTCAAAATAATCGCTGTATTTCTTACCTTCTTCCTCCTTCCCCCGGACGACTTTAGTTTTTACAACAGCGCCCTTACGGAAAAGGTACCGCACTTTATTTCTGGCCTTTTCATCCTCATTAATTTGCTCGGCAATGATGTCTCTAGCCCCTTGTAGCGCTTCGTCAATGTTCGCCACCTCATCATTCAAGAACCGAGCTGCCAATTGTTCGATATTGTCATCACTTTGTTTAAAAAGCATTTCTGCCAATGGCGCTAGCCCTTTTGCCCTAGCGATAGATGCCCTCGTTTTCCTTTTTCTTTTATAAGGCAAATAAATATCTTCCAGCTCGTTAAGTTCGTAACAGTTAGTGATCCGCTTCTTCAATTCTGGAGTCAACTTGCCTTGTTCTTCGATGCTTTTAAGGATGCTATCCTTGCGTTTGTCAATTTCCTCCAGCCGCTTCTTATGCTTAGCGATTTCGCCCACAGCGACTTCATCCAAGGAGCCAGTGACTTCTTTCCGGTATCTTGATATGAAGGGGATTGTTGCCCCTTCTTCCAATAATTTTACTGTATTCAGGACTTGTTGTGCCTGAATACCAATGCTTTGCGCAATAATGTTAATTTGCTTCGTTATCATTAATTTTCTCTGTTTAATTAAGCAGACAAAGATGGGGAAAAATTGGAATGGAGGGAAGGAAAATGCGGGGTATTTTCATAAAAAAACGCAGCGTCGCAATGCATTACGACGCTACGTTTTTTTATATAAAACCGAAAATTATTATCCTTCAGAAACTGGACGTGGGAACTGAACCCACACATCATCATCAACCCTATCTATTGGCAATAGATCCAACATATCCCATCTTCTCATATCTACCCAACGATGCCCTTCTCCAAAAAGAGAATATCTCCTTTGATAAATCAATTCCGTCACCAATTCTTCATCAGACATTCCAGGCTCAAGTGGAGCCAACCCGTGTGCACCACGAATCGCATTAAGCGCCGCTTCTGCTACAGTATTATCCGAACCAATATTAGCTTCCGCAGCAATAAGAATCAACTCTTCATTTCTCATGAAAGGCACAAAATCATTGAGGGACTGATAGATAAAGACATCATGCGTTCCGGTCAAACCATCTAAGGTTAAGGGATCATTTCTTAAAACGACCTTACCAGCCCTAGCGTCTCCATCCATAATGTCCGCCAAAAAAGTAGGATGCGCAATAATACCATCCGCCTGATTTCTAACCCTAAAAATACTATTAACTTGGTCACCACCCGCAGTAGAGTAAAACCTTGCAGGGCCAAGATCAAAATCTCCCATCATATCCATGAAAGAATCTGCTAACCTTCTAATTACATCAGCATTATCACCAGTATATAAAGCAATTCTGGCAGAAAGTCCTCTGTTGAATTCACCGAAACTTACCGGATTGCTGAAGTCAGCCATTGCAGAAGACAAAGTAAAAGAAAAGGAATCTCCAGCTCCCTGAAGATGGGTATAGGCCTCGTCCAACAAGGACAAAATACCCGCTAAAGCGTCACCATAGCCCACAAAATCCCCGAGTTTATCAGGATCACTAACATCCAGTCTGATACCATTGTTATACTGAAGCATTAAGGCAATACTCATTTCATAAGCTTGGAAAGTTTTGGCAAAACCCAAATATCCATTCGCTTCTGCTTCGGTAACTTTCGAGGTATTGGCAACAGCATCGATTAAAATATTCGCATTTTTAACAGTTTTGTATCTTCCAGCATAAGGCCTTGTTCCGTAAAATCCAGCATTATCCAGTTGCGAATCTCCTTTTCCAAGCACTTCACCAGTATATCGTGGATCTGAGCCTGTAAAGTACCAGTATTCTCTTCCGATAATGGCAGTTACATCATAGTAAAAAACAATGTCATTACGTAGTAAAGATTCTATTCCGGTTACCAGATTTTGTAATTCAACAGTAGAAGCATCTGCTAAAAAGTCATTGACATTGGCACCGTTTGGGTTTGGGATTTCATCAATTTTACAACTTCCCAATGAAAAGGCAAGGCATAAAATAAAGATATAATAATTTATATATTTCATTTGTAATTATTTTTTATTGGTCAATTAAAATTCTGCAATAAGGTGGAAATCAAAACGCTTGGCAGAAGGGAATGGATTTACCTCAACCCCAAGGCCATTCGCACCAAAGTTTGAAACTTCCGGATCGTAACTTCTATACTCAAAAATATTAATCAGATTATTACCGGAAACGCCTAATTTCACTCTTGCTTTATCCTTAAATATTGAGCTAGGTAAGTTATAGTAAAGCCCTACCTCTCTCAAGCGAATGTAACCAGAATTCTCAATATAAGGCTCCGTGTTGCCACCCAACTGGCTCAACCTGTAAGGGCCATTCGCCAATACACCATCTGGATCAAGACCAGTATCGTCAAAATCAAAAGTGGTTTCATTCAAGTCGAATAATAAAGCAGAAAGGTTAATGTTTTTACCGCCCTGTTTCCAGTGCCAGGCCATGCTAAATTCTAGGTCTTTCCAAACAAAAAAGTTATTCCAAGAAAGTTGAAAATCTGGCTCGGCATTACCATAATTCTGGAGTGTCGGAACATCCTCAGTTGTAGGATCATCATCTTCATTTAATACGATATCCGGGTTAGCACCAACACCGATAACAGTAGTCGGGCTATAGCCCTCTTTGATAAGGTATTGCCCAAGGAAATCAGCGAAACCACCACGCGTAAATGCAGGGATACTAGGATCAAGCCTTGTAACCAAACCGGTATTCCTCCAGAAGCTAAATCTAGCGTTCCAGTTGATGTCATTCGTTTGTAATACCGCCAAGTTTAAACCAATTTCGACACCCTTATTTTCCAGCGCAGCGGCATTGGTCACCCGACTTGAAAAACCAGAAGAAGTTGGAACAGCAGCGTTCAATAACAGGTCATCTACCGTTTTAATGTAGTATGTAAAGTCGATTCCGAAACGTCTTAAAAACTGAGCATCAAAACCGAATTCAATCTCCCGCTGTCTTTCTGGACCAACTTCCGAGTTTCCTAAAAGACCGGGCACATCAACACTCGGGCTACCATCTACCAAGTTGGAATTAAATACCGTTGATTTTGCACCAAATACCGCAAAATTTCCTGATTCTCCATAGGCTACCCTAGCCTTAAGTTGAGATAAGGTACCGTTAGAACTCAAGAAATCAAACTCATGTAAATTAACGGCCAAATTAGCCTTCGGGTAAAAATAAAGTTTGTTCGCATCTCCATTGTTAGAAGATTTATCACCTCTAATACCAATGGTACCGATGATTTTGTCATCCCAGTTAATTTCTTCCTGTGCGAAGAAACCCCTATCTTTTTGGATCAAACGATTTTGCTCAACATTTCTGGCACCACCTTGATCTAGATTTGACTGCCCACTGATCAAGTTTGAAGCCGTTCCCAATATGGTATTTTGATCAAAATCCTCGCGAGTTGCCCCAACAGAAGTACGGAAAGAAAGTCCACTATCCAGATAATGGGTATGGATAAGTGCGGCCATTATATTGGTATTCCGGTTTGCCGTACTTCCCTGAACAGAAACCCCATTCAAACCTGCGCCATCTCTTTGAAATTGAACAGTTGGTGGGAATAAAGCAAAAGTAAGCAGGTTGTAAAAATCCAACCCTCCCCTCAAAAGTAATTTCAAGTTCGTTCTTTCCGTAGACAATAATCTTGCATTGATGGTACCACCCCCGATGAAACGATTCACTTTTTCGTTATTAGTAATCAGTTCGGCAGTTTCTAAGAAATTAGAAGGGGCATATGGGTTACTTGGGAATATACCGTTTTCATCAGGCTGCAATTGCGCCCAAGAAGGTGTTGAGGTGAAGGCAATACCCATTGTTGTTCCGGAGTTGTCATTGTTAAAAAAACCACGATCGGCAGAAGACCAGACATAATTAGAGGATAAACTTACATCCAACCAGCTTGTTAGATCGTGATCTAGATTAAACCTTGTGGATACTTTCTCATATCCAGTATTTGTAACAATGCCTTCCTCATTTTTATAGGAACCACCAATCAAGAATCTCGTCTTCTCACTTCCACCACTGACACTCAACCTGGTATTGGTGAGCATCCCAGTATTACCAAACAGTTCTTGTTCATAATCATATAATTGTCCAGCATCTCTAGCTGCGATAAAATCATCCACATCATCAGCATAGCCAGAAGAATCCACCTTCTCTTCCGTCCATTGCCTTACGCCTAAAGGATTCAACATAGAAGCAAAACCGATGGACTGCCCAAAACGAACTTTCGTTTTTCCAGCCGCTCCTCTTTTGGTATTGATAATCATAACCCCACCTGCCGCTCTAGAGCCATATATCGCGGCAGCGGAAGCACCTTTCAAAAGCTCTACCGACTCTATATCAGCAGGATCAATATCCGCTAATCTGTTGGAAGGGTTATCTTGATTGGAAGTTGAACCACCACCAGAAGCAGCAGATACAACATTCAGTCCACTAGGAATAGAAGAGTTGTCGATATAAACCCCATCCATAATAACCAATGGCTGAGATGACCCTCCGATAGAGGTAAGCCCCCGCATCCTTATAGAAAGACCACCACCGGGCGCTCCTGAACTCGCCCTGATTTCCGCTCCTTTAAATTTTCCATAAAGCGCACCGTCAACCGTAGCAGGCACCCCAATTCCGGTTAGTTCTGCCGCATTGATTCTGGCAACAGAGTTCGCAAGATTAGCCCGTTTGGTATTTGTAGCCAAACCCGTAATTACCAACTCTTCCAACATGGTAGCTTCCCCACTCATCACCATGTCCAACTTTGAATTTGCCATAGCTCTCGTCACTTCCTTTTCCATTGTTGTATAACCGGTATAGCTGATCACCAAGGTAGATGGGTCATCCGGTACTTCTATCGAGTAATTTCCATCAATATCCGTGATGGTTCCTATAGTTGTTCCTTTCACGATCACATTCGCTCCGATCAGGGATTCCCCCAAATCATCCGTGATCGTTCCACTTACCGTAAACTGTGCCCATACCGATCCAGACAGGATGGTAAACAGGAACAGCAGTAAGCTCGATTTTGTAAAATTTCGATTCATGCTGTAATTAATTTTGGTTTAAATAAATAATATGATGTTTTTTAAATTGTTTAATACAAATCAGATGTAGATACCGTAGACCCGTAGGGACAAGGCATTCCTTGTCCCTACGTCTACGGTCTACGGACGGATAT
>JAHDGC010000425.1 GCA_020627865.1 Saprospiraceae bacterium
TTACTCTTCTAAAGAAATCGCAAGCATAATGAATTTTTCTAATGAAAATTCTGTGAGGCAAATGCTCTTTAATGCTAGAAAAAGACTACAAAAATTAATAGATAAAGATCACAGATTCAAAGAATATAGAAAAAAATAAATCTACCCGTTAACCACAACACATCCAAAGAATTGTTGTCAATCTAAGGCTTGATAAATATGCCGACAAAAGTAACGATCTTTGTACAACCTTGCCCAACTCTCACCCCAACCTTTCCTCCAACCAATCCGGATTCATCCTATTATCCCAAAAATAAAGCAAATGAACCTCAGAAGAGGTCACCCTGTATATTAAGGAAGTATGCTTCGAGATACTAGCTTTTCTCACATTTTTGAAAGTAGATTTCGGAAACATTTCAGGGAAAGCTGCAATACCATTAAGCACCAAATCTGTCTGATCCAAAACCTTTACTGCTGCATCAAGACCAAAAGCGGACTCCACATATTCCAACAAATTTGAAAACTCTTGTTTAGCAGTCGGAGACCAAATTATAGCAAGTTTCATCTTCGATATTTTGCCTTAAACTCTTTCATCACCTCCTCATGCGCAATCCCATCGCCTGCATTAATCTCTCGGATGGCTTCCTCTATTTTCTCTTTCTGTTCAGGTAAAAGCGCTTCCCAAAAATCTACTTTTGGATAACTTTTATTTTTTAATGCATAATCCAGCATGCCTTGTATAGCTTGTATTAACGATTCATCGTCAACTTGTAAAAGCCTCTGAATAATCGACAACTTTTCAGCTCTTATATCCATTATCAATTTATTTCTTACAAAGATAAGCTTTTTCTTTTATTGTTGCTTTAAAATTATCCAGACACTCACGTTTCTGGCAAGGACATGTCGTTCCGACGGAACTCTTAAAGAAACCGCCAACATCGTACCTCTCCTATCTTACCACCGAAGCGTCTGACACCTGCCTGCGTGTCCGCTAGGACAGGCAGGTCTGAAAGCAAAGCGATCTCTTTCACTCATCAAAAAAATAAGACTCAAAAACACTTCGCTCCTCCCTACCCAACACCAACACATAAAAAGCACTCTTCAAAAAACCAAAGCCATAACAATACAACTGCACAAAACTCGCCAACACCGCTAATACCGCAATCCACAAACTTTTCGTTTTCAATAAAGCCTCTAGGAAAACGATCAAGGCAATCATCCCCAAAGGCAACAAACACCAAACCGAAACCAACATTGCCATCGCGACCAAAAACAAACTCCCCAACAGAAACAAAGTCGGAAAAGTATAAGTCAACTTAAAATTATCGGGATACCATTTAATTAAGATGGGGCGGACGATACCGAACTTGTAAACTTGCTTGGCAAATTTCTGAAAATCAATCCTTCTTTTGTGGTAAACAAATGCCTTTTCGATGAGGCCAACACGGAAACCATTCGCCATAATCCGGTAACTCAAATCCGGATCTTCTCCGGGATGAATGTCTCCGAAGCCACCTGTCTTTTCGTAAACAGCACGGCTAAACCCCATATTGAAACTACGCGGATAAAATTTATCCAAACTGTTCTTTTTACCTCGGACACCACCCGTCGTGATGACGGAAGTCATGGCATGGTTGATGGCTTTTTGGATATTGGAGAAAGAAGCACTTGCAGCATCCGGTCCACCGTACGCATCCAATGGATATTCATCAAGATGGTCTTCCACATGCTGAAAATAATCCGAGGGGATAATGCAATCCGAGTCAAAAAAAACGAGATAGTCACCAGTTGCTTTTGACATCCCTACGTTACGGCTGTCTCCTGGGCCAGAGTTTTCTTTATAAAAATATTTGATGTCCAATACACTTGCATAGTGCTGGGCTATATCCTCACATGATTCTGTCGAGCCATCTTCTATGATGATCAATTCAAAATTAGTATACGTTTGCTGTAGTAAGCTCTCTAGCAATTCGATTACTTCTTTCGGCCTGTTGTACACAGGAATGATGACGCTATATTTTCGCATTTTCCACATGATCATTTTTTAGATACAAATATAATAAAAAAGTATAGTTCGTTTTTTTCTTCGGCCGAGAAACAGCATCTATTCCTCATTAATAACATCGGGAATACGAAGCATTTTATGAAATACTATTTCAGTAAAAATGTACTTTACAGCATAAAAACCTACTTTTTATGTAAAAATCCCTATAAAATTATTTTCACATATGCGTAAAATCCCCTGTATCGGAACCTTAGCATTATCTTAACTTTGCCTTAACAATTACAAAACGAAAAAAACAACTATGTATCCCGAACAGGTTTTACTCATCAATATGCCCTTTGGCCCTTTAAACTTACCCTCGTTAGGGTTGAGTTTATTAAAAGGTGCTTTAAACCAAAAAGGGGTACTGTCAACAATTTGCTATTACAACATTTTGTTTGCAGACACTGTCGGGGAAGAAAAATATAGAGCGATTTCAAATGGTTTTCCGAGAAGCGTCGATCAGGCAGGCGAATGGCTTTTTTCGGCTTGCTTGTTCCCTGAAAAGGTCGATGATAGCAAAGCTTTTATAAACGATGTCATCTACGGATGCAACAAGCATCATGCAAAAGATTTGTATTACGCGAAGCAGGATTTGGTTAAATTTGCCAAAACATTGTTACAAATCAAGAAAAAAACAGATGCTTTTCTGGATACTTGCCTCGAAGATATTTTAAAACGCCAAGCTAAAATAGTCGGGTTCACCAGCATTTTTCAACAACATGTAGCCTCACTTGCTTTGGCAAGAAAAATCAAAGCGGCTCAACCTGATATTTTAATCGTTTTTGGTGGTGCTAATTGTGAAGGCGCTATGGGGAGGGAAACCCTGAAACAATTTAATTTTGTGGATGCTATTGTTTCAGGCGAAGGGGATGAAACTTTCCCGATGTTGGTAGAAACATATTTAGATACCGGACAGTTGATACAAGCTCCTGGCATACATACTCAACAACATCAACACAGCAAAGAAAATACACCTGTCATTCATAATATGGATGCTGTTGCCATACCGGATTTTTTTGATTTTTTTAAGCAGTACAAAGCCTTTCCTTTTAAACGAAAGCCCAAATTGTTATTAGAAACCAGCCGAGGTTGCTGGTGGGGCGAAAAAAAGCATTGTACTTTCTGTGGATTAAATGGTGGCAGCATGGCCTTCAGGAGTAAAACCGAAAACCGCGTGCTGAATGAATTTAGGCTGATGAAAGAACATTTTCCAGATGCTTCTATTGCCATCGTGGATAATATTCTGGATATGAAATATTTCAAAAAACTATTGCCGGATCTCGTTAAAGAAGATTTAGATTTGGATTTGTTTTTTGAGGTAAAAGCCAACTTGAAAAAATCACAAGTGCAGCTTTTAAAAGATGCCGGCATTCACACGATACAGCCTGGGATAGAAAGTTTTTCGGATAAGATTTTGAATATTATGAAGAAAGGGGTTAAGGCTATACAAAATATACAGCTATTAAAATGGTGCAAGGAAATCGGCGTGAATCCACAGTGGAATTTGATCTGGGGATTTCAGGGAGAGACCGAAGCCGATTATGCGGAGACCGCCAAGTTGATTCCTTACATTACGCACCTCAAACCACCCGTAGGTTTTTCCACCTTACGATTGGATCGTTTTAGCCCAAATTACAACCAGTCGGAAGCACTAGGGTTTAACAACGTACAGCCTTACCCCTCTTATGAATTTATTTACCCTTCTCCAAGGGCATCCATAGCCAATTTGGCCTACTATTTTTCTTTTGAAATGGAAAAGCCTTTTGATGAGCAAAAGGTTCAGGGAGCCGTGATTGATGCCATTCGCCCTTGGCGGGAAAATTATATGGAAACGGATTTATTTTTTGTAGACAAGGAATCTGTTTTACTAGTTTGGGATTTCCGGCCTGCTTTTCAACAAAGGTATCACATTTTTAATAAAAAACATCGAGCGGTGTATCTTGCTTGTGATGTCATCAAGACTCCAAGACACATCCGCGATATTTTATCAGAAAAATACAACATTACCCTTACGATTTTGGAAATCGAAAATATTTTGGCTACTTTTATCGCGAAAGGTTTGATGTTACAGTCGGAGAATTATTTTTTGAGTTTGGCGATTCCGACGTATAGTTATGTGCCAAGTTCGAAGGTTTTGGAGCGGTTGGGGGATTGGGTGGAGATGGACAAAGAGACAAAAGTACAATCTTGAAATATAGACAAATAAGTAAAAATATACTTACAAAATAGTTAACTCAGTAAAATTCATATAACGTAATTTGGTAACTTATTAAATAAAAAAAATGGAAAAGAAAACGAAGTTCGCAGATCTTTTTGAGATTGGTAATTTTAAAAGTGTGAAAATTAATAAAACACAATTGAAATTAGTAATCGGAGGAAGAGGAAATGAGAATGATAATCCCGAGGACTCGCAGCCCGTTATTGACATTGATTTAGATATTAAATCCTACACTTTAAATCATGAAAGATGAGACTATTTATTTTAATTTTTATAACATTAAACATTACTATAGGATGCAAAATTGATCAAAAAGAAGAAAACAAGGAGATAAGAGCATCATTTTATTCAGCATATGAATTGGGAGCTAATTATTTCCTTTCTAAATTGGATTTTGAGGAAGGCTATAAGCGATCACTTAGTACCTTAGAATTGGCCAAAGGTTTGAATAATCCTGAATTTATTGCACTTTCAAACAATTTACTTGGTGCTTTCCATTATGAAACGGGACAGTATGAAACAGCATTATCATTTTATGATGAAGTTATAAATGAAGGAGAAAATATCTATGACAATAATAAGATAAGATCTGAAGTACTCGGTAGAGGGTATATTAATTTATGCATGGTAAAAATAAAGTTAGCAAAAAATAAATCCCAAACGCAACGAAATTCTCTTTATGCAGAGGCTTCTAAATATCTTTCATTATTTAAGGATTTAAACTTTGAAGATGTTGAAAATCATCAAGGCGATAGTCACATATATGAAAAACTTTATTTGTATTCGCTCATATATGGTGGTACACTTTCCTGTATACAAGGAGAAAGTGAAAAAGGATTAGATAGTCTAGCAAAAGCATTAAAATTAACAGAAGCAGAGCACCTCCGAGAACATAGGGACGATGCATATTTTTATTATGGCTATGCTTTAAATATTATAGGACAACATTCGGAGGCAATAGATGTACTTACTTCTGGGCTAAATCTAGCTAAAAATAAATCTACAGAAATTGACATTTGCAAAGAGTTAAAGAAGGCTTATCTCAAACTAGAAGAAGAAAAAAAGGCAGTCGAATACCTTCAAAGAGCTCTAGTATTAGAAGAAGATATTCGCAGCAATATGACAGAGGATTTTTTCACTGTCGTGCACTTTTTGAATGCTAAAGATAAGATTAGAGCAAATGAAAAACAAACACTAAGTTTACTCATCCTAATTATTGCGCTCATTTCGATTATTATGGGAGGATATCTCTTTTTACAACGAAGAAGGACCTTAGAATTAAAAAAGGCTAATCGAGAGATCAAAAAAGCCAATATAGCCGCACAAACCTTTATTTCGATCTTAGCGCATCAATCAAAAGGCAGGATTGACACCTTAAAAAATCAGGTAAAGTCATTTAGGAAGAAAGCTGGATCGCAACTAGAGAATAAGCATCAGTTTGATATTGAACTCATAGAAGATTTTACATCCCGACTCAGCAATACTTTTCACAACTTACTGGTTTGGGCAAGGCCTAATGCTGGGGCAGATATTAATATGAAATTAGAGAAAATTAATCTGGAAAAAGCCTATGGAAGATCAAGCGAATTCGGAAATGAAGCTATCAAAGAAGGAAATTTAAAAAATCTAAAAATACGATTTAAGTTAAATCCCAAACACGATATTTATGCAAGCGAAACCTTTACAGGTGTAATCATGCGTAACGTCATAGAAAACGCCATCAAATATTCTAAAGGGGAAAACATTCTCATTTCTTCAAAAGTAGAAAAGGATAAACTACAAATCATAGTAGAAGATGATGGCGACGGCATGCCCGCCCACAAAATGAATGAAGATTTGTTTAACTTTGATGCACCATTGGATGATGATCGTAGAGTTGGTGGGTTTGGGTTTAAAATCAGCAACAAACTATCTAGGCAACAAGGTGGTAGGCTTGAGGTTAGGCCAAGAAAACCGCAAGGTACTATGGTCATTGTTACATGTAAAAAATTCAAGCAATGTAAAAGTGAAACTAACCATACTGTAAAGCATCTAAATGAAATGGAGCTTGCCCCCATCCAATAAATTTTGTAAAAAAATGGAAAAAAAAATAAAGGTAGTCTATGCTGAAGACGAGACCATGGTAGGCAAAGCAATTGTAAATTACTTAAGAGAATATGAGGCTTTTGAAGTTGATGATTTACTGACCGGCAATATACTCAATGAATATGATGATTGTGCAGAAATATTAGCAAAGAAGCAGCCTGA
>JAHDGC010000426.1 GCA_020627865.1 Saprospiraceae bacterium
CGTATTATGCTCAATAAATATTGGTCATAAAATATTAAAAAAGGAAAAACCCCCTGCTTTTAATTTAAGTTTCGTGGATATATCACCTATTTTATAAAAAGAGACTCAGGATTATGATTCATGGAAATTGCTTATTCAAATACCATCTCTTTTTTTAATATCTCTAGTGTTTCATTTGTGTGATTTGCTTTCAGGCATTTACTTTTGCCCTTTTGTTATGTGCATAGGCAAATTCGGCGTGTTCAGCGAGTAAATATATGCACTGTTTATTTAAATAACAAATAATGGTAATAAATAAAGTGGTTGTAGTATGAAAAAGTTTAATAATGTAATCTTTTATCCAAAAAAAAGGCTGGTTTACCTAAAAAAACAATTGCTTGTAGGTGTTTTGTTGTGTTGAATAGTGTAGATTGCACTATTGTTTATGTATCAGTATGTTAGTTTATGTATATTTAGAAGTGGTCACTTGGCCAAAGTTAAGTCTAATCGCCGGCTTTTCCAAATAGAAAAGTCGTTCCAATACTTGAAACGACTTTCTATAACAAATTATAATCCCATGAACATATCTCGTTTAGAGCCATAATGTATTATGGCTAGATAGGCAATGCGTTGCGGCTATTGCGAAACCGTAATGTAACGGCTATTGATCTTTTCAATTAAAACGCCATATTTTTGTTAAATGTTATAAGTGCTATAGCTTATTTATCGTTTTTTTTCGCATTTTTAATTTACTTGGGAGGTAACGTATCTTAAACGATCGCCAAATGCTGAAAATTTTATGTTCTACGATTTTGTAGGATAATTTACTGCTTTCATAAAAAAAACAAGAAAAAGTATTACATTTGTATTGCATATGTTGTTTTGCTGTATACAAAATATTATTGTAGCCAGCTAAACGTATCAAACACTGTTAAAATGTCTATTTGTATAGGTATGTTTGATGATTATTATTTTAACAATCATTTTTTTCAATGTTAAGGTAGTACTCAGTTTGAGCAGGCATACTTTATATCATAAAATTCTTGGTTCTTACATTGTGCCGTCTCGTCCCCTAATCTCCTGATGGGTGCCATTCACACGAATGCATTTGATGAGATGGCCTTTTTTATTTCCCTAAAATATAGATTTTTTGATTGTGCTATAGTCTAATGATATAGCCTAATATTTTGGTTCTTGGACAAAAGCCGTGGCCGGTAGAGGTTAATCGAAGATTGACCGACAAAAATCAAGGAAATCAAGTGGATCATATAAATTATGGTTCAGACATTCACGAAAATTGTCAAAGAACCATATTTCTTTATATAAATTAAATAAATTAATTAGTCATTTTTGACTAATTAATATTTATTTTTAACTTTGCTTCTAGTTCTTTTTATAAAGAATGTAATTTGTGATATTAATGAACTGACTTTATAACAAAGTCTAATGAATACCAAAAAAAAAATTATCGGAGAAGCCACCAAGGTTTTCAACGATCATGGTTTCTCTGCCGTTTCTCTTTTTGAATTGGCGCAGAAAATCGGGATGAGTAGGGGAAACCTGACGTATCATTTTAAAAACAAAGATGTGCTTTTAGAAGCTATTGCCAATGAAATGTGGTCGGGTATATTGGTGGAAAAAACAAAGTCAAGGCAGTTGCCTTCTTTTAAGAATTTGCATAATGAAGTACAATTATACTATCGTTTTCAAAAAAAATATGCATTCATCTTTTTAGATACGCATGTCTTGAACCATCCAAACATCCAGAAAAAGTTCAGGGAAATGACTGATGAAATTATCTTTGATAACAAAACAGCAATCGGTTTCGCCATTAAAATGGGAAACATGAAACCGGAACCGATTCCGGGGATGTATCATAACATTGCTTTCATCACTTGGATGCTTAGTTTCTTCTGGCTATCCCAGCAAATTATCAGGGGAGAAAAAACAGAAGAAGACGGAGAAAAGATGATATGGAGTATCTTGATCCCGCACTTCACGGAAAAAGGCGTACAGCAATTCAAAAAGTTTTTTGGGGATACCTATTATAAAAACCTAGGGAACCCTTTCGATGCCGATGCCCTAATCTCTTTTTAATCTAAAAATGAGCGTTAGCGAATGATCTAGAATCTAAGATCTAAGAGCGCAGCGATCTAACATCTAAAAATGAGCGTTAGCGAATGGTCTAAAATCTAAACATCTAAAATGCCACCACTAAAATCAAAAATAAACCCCAACAATCCACAGTTTGAAGAAAACTACAATGGGAACAAAAAGCTATTAGAGAAGCTGGAGAAACACATGGAGGAAAGCCGTTTTCAGGGCAAGGAAAAGCACATTGCTCGGGCCAGAAAACGCAACAAAATGCTTGCAAGAGAACGCTTGGAGTTGGTCCTGGATAAAGATAGCCCCTTCCTTGAATTGTTACCCCTAGCCGGAATGGAACGCAAGGGCGGCTTTGGCGCTGGTGGAACAAACGTCTCCGGTATCGGTTTGGTTGCCGGAAAACTCTGCATGGTGAATTCTAATATCGGTACAAGAAAAGGTGGTTCGGTAGATGCTGCGACGACCTTCAAGGCATTGCGTATCGGCCAGATCACAAGGGAAAATAGATTGCCAACCATTAACCTCGTGGAAAGTGGCGGCGCAAATTTGCCAGATCAAGCCAAGATTTTTAATTATGGTGGGGAAACTTTTCGCGAAATTTCCCGCCGTTCCAAATTGCGGTTGCCCACCATCTCCGTGGTCTTTGGTAACGCAACGGCAGGTGGTGCCTATGTGCCAGGGATGTCTGACTTTTCCATTTTTCAAAAGCAAGCGGCTAAGGTATTTCTGGCTGGGCCACCCTTGGTGAAAATGGCTACGAATGAGGATGCAACCGATGAAGAATTGGGTGGGGCTGAAATGCATAGCCGTGTCTCCGGCGTTTCAGATTATCTCGCTGAAGATGAACTGGACGGCATCCGGATTGCTAGGGAGTTAATGGGCTTGGTCAATATGGGTAAACCTCACTTTATTCCAGAAGGGAAAATTGAGGAACCGCTTTTTGACGCCGATGAAATTCTAGGTGTTGTTCCGCCAAATGTAAAAACACCTTTTGATGTCCGGGAGTTAATTATGCGGATTTCAGATGGTTCTGAGTTCTCCGAATTTAAGCCGGAATATGGCAGCACCTTGGTAACGGGCTGGACAAAAATTAACGGTTATCCTGTCGGAATTTTGGCCAACAATGGGGTGATTTTTTCCGAGTCGGCGAACAAAGGAGCGCATTTCATTCAGCTTTCCAATAGAAATAACATTCCCTTGATTTTTATGCACAACACAACCGGATATATGGTGGGCAAGGCATACGAAGAAGGTGGGATTATTAAAAACGGGGCGAAATTAATCAACGCGGTTTCCAATAGCGAAGTGCCGCATATCACTCTGATGATTGGCTCTTCCTACGGTGCAGGAAATTATGGCATGAGTGGGCGTTCTTATGATCCTCGCTTTTTGTTTGCTTACCCCAATTCCAAAATCGGTGTCATGGGGTCGGAGCAGCTGGCTGGGGTCATGGAAATTATACAAAGGGCTTCCGCCAAATCCCTCGGGAAAGAATATGACGAACAACACGGCGAAATGTTGAAGCAAATGCTGGTCCAAGAGGCAGAGTCAAAAGCCTCTGCTTGGTATTCCACATCTGAACTGTGGGATGACGGTGTTGTTGATCCCAGAGAAACTAGAAATTACCTAGGCTTTTGCCTTGCTGTTTTATATAATCAACCCATCAAGGGCGCGGATAGTTATGGCATCTGGCGCATGTAAAGACAGATTGCAATCCGTCTCCGCATCCGCCCCTAAATAAAAAGCAAATGGAATCCATCATACGTGAAATTTTAAGAGATGCTACCATTACACAAAATGAAATACAGTATATCCGTGAAAAATTGGAAAGGATAACCCTTAAAAAAGGAGCTTTCCTCTTGAAGGTAGAGGAAGATGTTTTTGATATTCATTATGTGCACAGTGGTTGCTTACGAACATATTTTCTCGACCATTCGGGAAAAGAGCATACCTTGCAATTTGCCGTTAAAGGCTGGTGGATTAGTGATTACATTGCGCTTTATGGAAAAGAGCGACATAAATCCGTATCTTATATTGAGTGTATTAAAGAAGCTACACTCTATAAAATTTCAAAAAATGATTTTGATGATCTTTGCGATAAAATACCGGAAGTAAGTCGTATTTATATTCAAAATTTGGAATCAGCATTTGCAGCTTTCCAGAGACGAATCCTTGAAAATCTAACTTTGCCAGCGAAAGAACGGTACATTAATTTTGTAAATACTTATCCCGACATTGTACAAAATGTGAAAAATTACCACATCGCTTCTTTTTTAGGCATCACGACTGAAAGTCTAAGTCGGGTTCGAAGAGAAATTACAAAAGCGTAATTTCTTACCATACATCAATTTTTAGTACTTGGACGAACACTACCTTTGTGTAGTTATTTGGCAATTTTTGCAAAAATAAATTTTAAAGTCTCCCGCATGTCCTTTAGTTTATAGAGTTCCATAGGAACGACATTTCATTGCCAGTCATGTAAATGTCTGGAATGTTAGAAGCGCAAAAGTTGCCTTTATTCCATTACTAAATCTTATTTGATATGTTGAAAAAATTATTAGGAATCGCTCCAAAACTAGAATCGGATGGATCTTACAGTCCTTCAAAAGTAGCTATAAAATTAGGAACTGCTGACAAAACGGATTTTGAAAATATTGCATACCCGAAATATAAAGGGAAGCAGTCGAAAATTTTGGTGATTTTTACAGAACAAAAAAATATGACGATGCAGAACGGGAAAAAGTTTTCTACAGGAAATCACCCGGTGGAAGCATTGCTACCTATGCTGCATCTTAAAAATGCAGGTTTTGATTTTGAAATCGCCACACCGACCGGAAAGCCAGTCGTTTTTGAAATGTGGGCTTTCCCGAATAAAGACGAGCATGTGCAGGCGATCTACAAGGAATACAAATCCGATTTTGAAAGACCTAGAAAGTTACAAAATTTTATAGCAACTTCATTTGCTGACCCTTCATCTTATGCTGCGGTTTTTGTCCCCGGTGGACATGGAGCAATGTTAGGTATTCCGGAAGATAGAAATGTAGGGGAAATATTGAATTGGGCACATGAAAATGATTTGTTTACCATAAGTCTTTGTCATGGGCCGGGTTCATTTTTAGCAACTACATTAGGTAATCAGCAATTTATTTATGAAGGATACAAAATGGCCGTATTTCCAGATTCTGTAGATAAGATGACTCCTAAGATTGGCTATTTGCCCGGACAAATGCCTTTTGGATTAAGTGAAAAACTGAAGAGCCTAGGGGCTAATATCGTGAATACAAAATCAGACAAAACGGTTTGTGTCGATAGAAAACTGATTACAGGGGCAAGTCCCTTGGCTTCTAATGAATTGGGGAAATTAGCAGCCAATACTTTATTGAAAGCATTAACATAAAAATTTATACTTTAAGTAATGGCGGTGGCGGCATATTGTAATGCTCCCACCGCCCACTAAAAAATCATGATAGCATCTATACTCATAGCCAACAGGGGAGAAATAGCTTCCCGCATCATGCGCACCTGTCGTAAAATGGGCATCAAAACCATCGCTGTTTTTTCCGATGCAGATCGAAATGCACCCTTCGTAGCAGAGGCAGATGTTGCCGTATTTATCGGAGAGAGCAATCCTTCTGCATCCTATTTGGATCAGGAAAAAATTATGGCTACAGCAAAAAAAACAGGCGCCGATGCCATTCATCCCGGATACGGCTTCTTGTCGGAAAATGCTGAATTTGCACGAAAGTGTAAGGCCGAAAATATTATCTTCATCGGTCCCAATCCGCAAGCCATCGAGGCAATGGGTTCTAAATCCAAGGCAAAAGTATTGATGAAAAATAATCAGGTACCGGTGGTGCCGGGTTACGAAGGCAGCGATCAAAGTCCGGAAACCTTGACCAAAGCTGCAAGGGAAATCGGTTTCCCCGTTTTATTGAAAGCAACCGCAGGTGGAGGCGGAAAAGGGATGCGGATTGTGCATCAGGAAAATGAAATTGCAGCAGCCATCGAAGCAGCAAAAAGAGAATCCCTCCGTGCTTTTGGAGATGAAGAATTGATTGTGGAAAAATACATCGCTTCCGGAAGGCATATTGAATTTCAGATTTTTGGAGATCAACATGGGAATGTAATCCATTTGTTGGAAAGAGAGTGCTCGATCCAAAGACGTTACCAAAAAGTCGTGGAAGAAAGTCCATCGCCCGTAATGACGGAAAGCCTGCGAGCTGAAATGGCGGAAGCCGCTGTAAATGCTGCCAAAGTTTTACACTATGATAATGCCGGAACAGTGGAGTTTATTTATGATGATCAATCTGGCGATTTTTATTTCCTCGACGTAAATACCCGCCTGCAAGTTGAACATCCCGTTACCGAAGAAATTACCGGACTGGATTTTGTGCAAATGCAAATC
>JAHDGC010000427.1 GCA_020627865.1 Saprospiraceae bacterium
TAAATCTCTAAGAAGTCTTCATTTTTAGTAATTATTTTGTTGTATTATTAGAAAAGGAGTCGTTTATCTACTTGATAAATGGCTTCTTTTTTTGTAATCAAAATCAATTCAACACTTCTTCCTTGTTAGGCACCAGCATCAAATTAAATGTACTAAGCTCTTTTTTTATGGTAAAGAAAAAAGTGGTACCTTTTCCAAACTCAGATTCCACCCAGATGGTACCGCCGTGTTGTTCTACTATTTTTTTACAGGTGGCCAAGCCAATACCATTCCCACTATAGGTGCTGGCATCGTGTAGCTTTTTAAAAATTTGAAAGATCTTGTCTTGATATTTCTTTTCGATACCAATGCCATTGTCTTCCAGTTTGAATAGCCAATGTTCTTTTTGTTCTTCAGCTTCAAGTTTAATAATACAATCAACATCCTTCTTTCTGAACTTAATCGCATTGGAAAATAAGTTTTGCAATAGCTGGATGATGCGTACCCGTTCCAATTGTAAGGTGGGTAGGTTTTTGCAAATGATGGTTACATTATTCTCTGTAATTTGCTGATTCAAATTAAGCTTGACGTTGTCCATGATGTCTTCCATATCAAAAGGCTTGAAGGCAACTTCTTTCATCGAGCTGATCCGAGCATGTTCTAATAAGCCGGCAATCAAGCTGTTGAGGTTGGTTGCGCCACCAATGATAAATTTAATATATTCCTCACTGGCCTCATCTAGATGACCATTTTTAATGAGGTGCTGTTTAAGGACTTCCGTAAAACTTTTGATAGACCGGATGGGTTGTTTCATATCATGGGAAGCGACATAGGCAAAGTTTTCTAACTCAGAATTGGAACTGATATAGGCTTGTAATCTTTCATTCTTTTCTGAGATTTCAAGTACCTTTGCTTTCAAGTCCTCTTGTGCTTCCTTCCGTTTCGTAATATCTTTGATGGCAATAACGTAAGCATTGGAGTCTCCTTCCTGAAGTGGCGATAAGGTGATTTCACAACTGATCATTTTACCAAAAGCATCCGCACAATCTGCCTCGAAAAATTGGTTGAGGTTAGATGCTTCTACATTAAGAATTAAATCTTTTATGGTAGCAAATTGTTTAGATTTAAAGTCAGTAGGTAATTTGATAATTTGGGCTAGATCCATAGATTGCAGTTCGGCTACATTGTACTGTAAAAGTTCAGCAGCTCTATTATTTGCAGCATTAATATGCTCCGTATCTGGATCATAAACCAACAAGGCATCAAAAGAACTATTGAAAATATTTCTAAGTCTGACCTCTTTGTCTGATAAGATTTTTTTCTGTATTTGTTGTTTATATCCAATTTTTAATGCTTGTGCAATGGATAATAAAACGACCTCTATAAGTAAAGCAAAATTAAGGGCATATACTAAAAATATAACCTGTAACCGACTCAGTGCACTCCAGTCAATTAGTCCTACCTTTTTAAAAAAGATAATAAATACGCCAACAATGGTAAAACTAAATGCGAAAAAGAAGTATTTTGCCGGCTGAAATCCTTGCACAAAACTCCTAACCGTAGCAATGTAAATGAGTATAAATGGAATGGAGTAAACGCCCGGTAAAGTATCCTCAATAAAACTAGAATCACCAAATGAAAATAAAATAAAAACGAAGCTGACTACTAGAATTGCCCTGAGGAAAACGGGCTGTCTCTTGTTCAGTTCTAAAAAATGTGTGGCATAAATCAAAAAACTAATCAATAAAACATTGGGTGCATGATGTAGAACGAAGACATTAAATAATGGATAATCGGGCCAAATATACTGAAAGCCTAAACCGTCTGCTATAGTGCAAACCAACATACAACCAATCGTATAGATAAAATACCACAGGTTTATCCTAGTCTTATTTACAAGGAATAAAAAGAAATTATACAGCCCCATGATAAAGATGATGCCGTAAAATACCCCTAACAATATATACTCCGCCAGGGCATATCCTGTAAAGTATTCATAGGAAATAACATTAAATAAGAATTGGGCCTGCTCATAAGACTTTACTCGAACATAAAACTCAATTCCTGTTTCTGTTCTTGGTAATTCAATTAGGAAATTTTTATGCGCATATCCTCTCTTATTATGCATTCTCGCAGCACCCGCCTCCATAACATTCGTCAATGCTCCATCAATGATGTAATGAAAGTTGATAAATGAAATATTACAATCTGGAGCTTCCAGCACCCAGTTCTCACTAGCCAAACGCTCCCCTATCAATTTAAATTTCACCCAATAAGCTATTGATGGATCTTTAGCATGCAAATCCAATGGAGCATATTCTTTGAATTGTGCCTGATAAGTGGGATCAAGAATATTTGTAATGGTCAGCTGACTTGACAAATCGTGCAATACCTTTAAGTGCTCCATAGGCACCAACGCTTTGCTTTCAATATGATTAATATCGAAAGCAGGCTGCGCCAGATTTGTTGTAGCAAAAAACAGGAAAGTAAATAGAAATACTACCCTTCCACAAGACATGGAAAGCATAGGGCTTTGTATGGATTTTATATTGGTTGTTATTGTAAGTAGCAAGTAATAAAAGTTTATACCTTATTATTACAAAATTTTTGCCGATTTCAATACAAAATGAACAACAAATAAAATTCTATTTTCTAATCTTTTATTGTGACATATGCCTGCTGCAGACAAGTATTAACTTGTAAGTATTTCGTAGTGAAAATGAGAAGTTTAATGATAAAATTAATTATTATGATTACTCAAAAATTACTGGAATTTCAAAAGATTTATCCCTGCTCTTATCTCCAGAAGGGTTTTTACCTTTAAAAATCAATTTGCCATTTCCGGATTTGTTAGCCTTGTAGTTCAATGTTGTTTTGTAATTTACCGGATCTTTTGTCATCCAGTTTTCTGTGGTGG
Organism: Saprospiraceae bacterium; assembly: GCA_020627865.1. GTDB lineage: Bacteria > Bacteroidota > Bacteroidia > Chitinophagales > Saprospiraceae > JAHDGC01. Next base: position 2,897 of record JAHDGC010000427.1, read on the forward strand.
ATAAAATACCTAGGCCTAATTTTTTGCCAGCAGCATCGACCAAAGTAACCGTTCCCAACTCCCCTTCGAATCCAAACCAAAGTCCTTCAGAGTTGACTTTGATGTCTACGGGGGAACTGATTTTATCATTAGGCTTGATATTAACAGTGGGGTACTTTTCTTCAGGAGTTGCCACTTCATTTGTCTCTGTTTCCGCTTGGGTTGCTGTTGTTGTTTCCGTCACAGTTTCTGCTGTTGTGGCTTGGGTAGGGTTCTCACTTTTTGTTGCCGTATTGCGATCACAATTTGTAAAAAAAATAGAAAGAAAACAACATAGGATAAAAAAAGAATTCGTTGAAAAATGCATTGGTTTTGATTTTTGTTTTGATGATAAAAATAATTTATAACTAAGAATCTAACGGTTAGCTTGAAGCTAACCGTTAGATTCAGAAGACTTACTGGCAATCTCCGATATGAATGTAAACTTCCGTACCTGCTTCTATTGTGAAGCCAGCATTTAATCGGATAGAGTCCGCTGCATGCATATCTATAACGGCTCCACCATTAAAAATGGCATCCGAAGTAACAGAATGAATCGCTTGGAATACTTCATTCGTACTATAGGTACCATTGACATCTAAATGATCTACACAGCCTGCTACTTCAGGACAAGTTACCAAAATATCATAAGCGCCACCACTACCATCGTAACCGTCTACCACGATATAGTAACTCTGCCCAGCAACAGCAGTTGTTAAAGTTGCCGTAACATCTCCCGCTGCCACACAGGTAGTCGGATCGCAAGTAGATAAAATGAAGACATCAAGATCACCAGCAAAATTAGAAATCGTCGCCTCTAAGGTTCCATCAGCAGGAACAGTAACAGTATGCACCCTTTCCGGTCCCGGTTCTGACCAAGTATTGCAGGAATAAGATGCAACGGTAGAACTGGCTGTCGATGCAGGCTCGCTATGAAGGACACCACAAGTTAGTGGCACAGCATTATCACAAGTAAAAACTTCAGGTGCCGTACAGTCTACAAGAATATCATAAGCACCACCGCTGCCATCGTAGCCATCTACCACGATGTAATACATTTGGCCGGGAACGGCAGTTGTCAAAGTTGCCGTAACATCTCCGACAGCGACACAGGCTAAGGTATCACAAGTTGATAGAATAAAGACATCCAAATCACCCGTAAAGTTGGAGATGGTTACATCCAAGGTTCCGCTTGCTGAAGCGACAATGCTATGCACCCTTTCTGGTCCCGGTTCCACCCAAGTATTGCAGGAATAAGATTCTACATTTGAGGTTTCTGTAGAAGCAGGCTCGCTATGCAATACTCCACAAGTTAATGGGATAGCATTCGTACAAGTAAAACCAACTTCCGGTTCCACACAATCTACAACAAGATCATAAGCACTACCGCTACCATCATCCGCATCGACAACTAGATAATAAGTTTGCCCAGCAACTGCATTCTCCAATGTCGCAAAATCAGAGTCAACTGTACCGATACAATCATCGGGATCACAACTACCCAAAATGTAAATATCAAGGTCGCCAGTATAGTTAAAAAGCGATGCGGTTAAAGTACCACTGACAGACATTGTAACACTGTGCACCCTTTCCGGGCCAGTTTCTGTCCAGTTATTACAAGCATAAGCATCGACATAAGAAGGCTCCGTTGATTCCGCACCGCTGTAAGTTGAACCACAGGTAACCGGTACAGCATTGGTGCAAACCAAACCATCGGGAGGCGGAATAGGACAATCTACCAATAAGTCATATCCGCTGCCACTACCATCATCGGCATCCACAACGATATAATATGTTTGGCCAGCAATGGCATTATCCAAAACGGCAGAATCAGAATTGACCGTCCCCACACAATCGGCAGGATCACAACTACTCAAAATGTAAACATCAAGGTCACCGGTATAATTGGATAGGGAAGCCGTTAAGGTTCCGCCGATTAAAATTTCAACAGTGTGAACACGTTCTGGACCAGATTCTGTCCAAGTATTACAAGCATAACCCTCCACCGCCGAAGCAGCATTAGAACTTGGCCCACTATAGGTTTCCCCACAAGTCAACGAGACGGCATTGGAGCAATCTAACCCAACAGGTGGTGCCGTTGGACAATCCACGATTAGATCATAAGCACTGCCACTACCATCATCCGCATCGACAACGATATAGTAAACTTGGCCAGCAACAGCACCATCAAAGACAGCAGAATCAGAGTTGACGGTTCCCAAACAATCATTCGGATCACAACTACCCAAAATGTACACATCAAGATCGCCAGTGTAGTTGGAGAGGGAAGCTGTTAAGGTTCCACTTCCGGGAGAAGTGATTTTGTGAATCCGCTCTGGCCCGGTTTCCGTCCAGTTATTGCAACCATAAGTGGTTACAGCTGAAGGCGCATCTGAACTTGGCCCACTATAGGTCACGCCACATTCAATGGTAACCGCTGTGGTGCAATCCAATGCTGGCGGATTCACTCCGACACAAGCTGTAAACATATTCATCCAAGTTGTCCAAGGGATAGAGCCAGCACACTGCGTACTGGTGCCCGGCATTTCATTATGCTCCCTGATGCCAGGCAAACTTCTTGTTGTTGGAATATTATAAACCCCTTCAAAATGACAAGCCATTTGCGTAGATGCTTCAAGCATTGGGGTACTGTTCCACAAATCTGGATTAGAAGCCGTGGCCTCATGCTCAATCCCTATTGATCGCTGATTATTATTGAACCCTGTTGCCCCTGCATGCCAAGCCGTATTGGCTACCGCAACCACTTGTGTGATTTGGCCATCACTACTTCTGATTACAAAATGGGCACTCGCTCCAGCACTACAATTTTGAAACCAAGAGATGGCTCCAGCATAAGTGCCGACACCGATCCAGTGATTGACCCAAGTATCTATTGCCGCAGTTCTACCTGTGGTAAAATTGCAACTTGTAATCTGGCTAAGTGCAGGGCCATAATCGGCTGAAGCACTTTGTCTATGCTCATTTTGTGTATCGTTATTTTGTCGCTCAATCTGCACGGGTATGGCGAGTTCTGGTTGCGCTGAAATCTCGATAGTTTCTTCCCAAACCGTTCGGCTAACATGCCCTGATTTTAATCTATCAAAATAAGTTTGTGCCTGAAGGGTTTGGTATTTTTCTGGATACAATCCGGAGAAGGTTTTGCAGGCTTCAAACCATAGTGCAATGTCATGATTCCCAACAATATTGTTTCCAGCATATTTTGCCAGTAAGGCCGCAGCACCCCTGATGTTTTGGCGAGCATCATCTTTTAGGATTTGTTCTGATACACCAATTAATTCTGCCGCTTCTCCTAAAGTATTTACATTTTGATTTTTTACCAAGTGCATAATCCCCCACCCTTGATCTATGGATGGGCCGATTTGTGTCCAGTTATTTTCTACCTGTCCGATAACTTTTAATAAAGCAGCTGGTACACCAAATTCTTCCGCCGCATCCTCAAAATAATTGGTAATAGTATTAACGTTCGGGTGCGGGCGATTCAGGTAGTAGTGCCAGAGGTCGTGATCGTGGTCGCTGAAATATTCCCCATTGGTATGGCTTGCAATGTAGTTTAC
>JAHDGC010000428.1 GCA_020627865.1 Saprospiraceae bacterium
AAATATAGATAAGGGAGTATTACTTATTAGATATAGATATAGAATTTCTATAATTTTTTAGTTGTAGATATAGAATTTCTATAATTCTTCGGAGACAGACTGGTAATTTTCTTAAAATACTGAGAGAAGTTTGCCGCATATTCAAACCCTAGAATCCCTGCAATCTCTTTAATACTGTACTTGTTTTTTTTCAAAAGACTCTTTGCCTCCTCGATAATTCTACTCTTAATTAATTCACTGGGTGTCATACCGCTCACTCGGCGCGAAACTTCTAGTAGTTTTTTGGTGGAGACATTCAGTTCTTTCGCATAATTCTCCACAGAATAAGAAGACTTATAGTTTTGCTCCAATAATTTCCTGAATCTCAGAAATAAATAATGATCGCTGTCATTATATTCAAGCGAGAGGGGATTTGAAGCCTCAACAAAGGTTTCGATTTTAAGTAAAACGGCTTTAAAAAGATGATTAAGAATCTCCTTAGTATTCTTCCCCGAGAAGTTATATTCCATTGATAATATGGTTAAGAACACATCCAGTCGGGCAGAATCTTGCTCTTCTAAGCTGTGGATATAATGATTTGGCTTGAACAAATTAAAAAGAAGAAAAATAAAAAACTCGTCCTCGTTAGTTTGCAAAAACTGCTCATTAAAAAAAATAGCCGTTGCCTTAAAATCATCTGAAGAAACAAAATCTATTGCGTTTCCTTTGGGGACTAGAATCAAATTACCTGCTTCGACCAAATGTTTTTTATCATCAATTTTTATTGTGGCTTTCCCTGCCATTGCATGAATAACATAGTTGGCAGGATCACGCTTTTGACGAACAAGCTGGTCAAAATCTGTTTTTTTGGATACCGTATTCATGTTGAACACGCCAAAAAAGTTGTGCGAAGATGGTGTATAGAGTAAGTTGTTCTGTTTCACCTCAAAAATCTCAATAGTATGAAGCAATACATAAATTTTAAATCTATATATTACATTGTAATGTGTTTCATAGGTAGAAACAATGAGTTTTCAAGAATAGTTCAAAATGTCTATTCCCGTGACAAAAATCCACTTAAAATATGTAAAGAGATGGTATTAATCTTGCAGAAAGGAAGAAGATAAAATGTGCCCAGAACAGGATTCGAACCTGCACACCCTTGCGAGCACTAGCCCCTCAAGCTAGCGTGTCTACCAATTCCACCACCTGGGCATCTTGAAAAAGGACTGCAAATATATGTTGTTTTTTTGGGATAAAGAAGGGAAAGAAGGACTTATTTTTGATAAAAAGGGTTAGTTTTGTTTAGAAATGGCATTTTACTTTATTGCATTTAGGCTATTAATCTTAATGAAGGGTTAAAATGAAGGGAGGGGATGACAATCATTAAAATTTGGTCGTCTAAAATAATGGAAAGAAAATTGAATAGATAGTTTATATTTGGATTTTAATCATAAAATGGCAGTTAATCAAAATCACAGGAGCTTGCCAATATTGTTTATAAAAAAATTAGATACAATGAAAATATTCAAATTGAAATTTCAGATTTTTTTGATGGCTTGTTTTTTAGTGCTCAGCATGACAAGTTTGCAGGCACAGGGTAATGGCAAGGCCAAATTCAAGAAACACAAAACCGAACAGCTTGAAGCGGCTGATGAACAGCTAAATGATGGTAAAAAAGAATGGAAGTCGAAGAAGCAGAAAGGGAAAGATAAGGTAAAGAAAGCTCACAAAGATGGTAGAGAGAAAGGGAAAGCGCTACAGAAGGAAAAAAAGGAGAAGGGGCAGAAAATGAAGCAGACTGGTAAGGATAAAATGAAGGTTAAGAAAAACAAGCCCAATAAAGGCGGTGCGGATAGAGACGACGATGATAGGGATGACGATGATGACGACGATGATTATGCAAAAAAGGGAAAAAAGGAGAAATCTAACAAGGGTAAAGCTTATGGAAAAAACAAAGGTGACTTGAAAGGTAAGGAGTTTGGGCAAGCCCGGGCAGCTGAAGCTCGGAAAAAGCATCTGGAGAAGAAGGCGAAAGCTAAGGACAAGGTGAACAAAGGAGAACAGAAGATGAAGTCTGCCCAAAGTAGAATCCAGAAGGCCAAGGCAACATTGGAAGCTGATAAAAAGGCGGGCAAGGTTACGCAGCAACAATACAACGAGAAAAAGGCGAAGATTAGTAAGGCGGAGCAGAAGTTGAAGGAGTTGGGACAGAGTGTTACTAGGACGAAGAAGGGGTTGAATTAGATTTTAGATCGCTTCGCTTTTAGACCTGCCTGCTTGTCAGCAGGACAGGCAGGTTTTAGACCATTCGCTTTGCTCATTGTCAGAAGTCAGATGCTGTAGTGGGTGAAGTTTGGGGTTTTGGTTGTTTGCTTTGTACAGTAAAAAGGCATAAAAGATTACTTTACATTAAAATTTAATATCTTGCGGGAATTTTTAAAAGCCTAAATATTATCTTATGCGATTATTGGTACTTATCTTCGGTTGTTTATTCATGACTGTAGCCATTTCTTGTAGTTCTGACGGAGAAAAGGCTCCTGCGAAGGCGGCTTCTAGCAATACGGTTACAGCCAAAGAACAAAAAGAAGTGATTCAACTTGATTCTTTATCCCAAAAATTAGAAAAAGCTAGCACTGAGATTGATAAGAAGGTGGATGAACTGGATGCAGCTTTGGAGGATTTGTAGGATAGTGGATCCGGAATTAGTTCATTAGTTATTCCTGCCTACAATATGCCGAAACGACCTTTGTGTCACATAGTCAGGCAGGGACTGACATGTTCAAATACAATTAATACTATCAGCAGGATTTCTGGATTTGTTTCCGGGAATCCTTTTTTTGTTTTTGGGTTAATAGGGCGTAAGCATTACGCCCCTACCGGTTGATATTCTCGTTGAAGTCCTGTATATTCGCATACTTTTTTGGTAAAAATCAATATTTCAAAGCATATGAATGATACAAAGAAATACCTTGTCACCTCTGCCCTACCTTATGCCAATGGGCCATTACATATTGGGCATCTGGCTGGGGCTTATTTACCTGCCGATATATATGTTCGTTACCTGAGGTTGTTGGGAAAGGATGTTGTTTATGTTTGTGGTTCTGATGAGCATGGGGCTGCCATTACGATACGGGCTAAGAAGGAGGGCTTGTCTCCTAGGGATATTATTGATAAATATCATGAACTGAACAAAAATTCCTTTAAGGAGTTGGGTATTTCTTTTGATATTTATCACCGGACAAGTGAGCCACTGCATTACGAGACGGCGCAGGAATTTTTCTTGAAGCTTTATGAAAAAGGTGGGCAGTTTGATGAAGAAACCAGCGAGCAGTATTATGATGAAAAGTTCGACCAGTTTTTGGCGGATCGTTATATTATTGGCACTTGCCCGAATTGTGGGCATGAGGAAGCTTTTGGGGATCAGTGTGAAAAATGTGGAACGGCGCTTTCGCCCAAGGAATTGGTGAATCCTCGTTCTACCATGAGTGGAGAAAAACCGATCCTGCGAGAAACGAAACATTGGTATTTCCGGTTGGATAAGCATTCTGATTGGTTGCGGGAATGGATTAAGGAAGGGAAAGCCAATGGGCAACAATTGCACAATCCAAGTGACTGGAAAAAGCATGTTACGGGGCAGTGTCTTTCTTGGTTGGACAATGAAGAAGGTCTTCGTCCTAGGTCTATTACGCGTGATTTGGATTGGGGGATTCCGGTGCCACTAGAAGGTGCGGATGGGAAAGTTTTGTATGTTTGGTTTGATGCCCCTATCGGGTACATTTCTGCAACAAAGCAATGGGCCAAAGATAATGGCAAAAACTGGGAAGATTACTGGAAAGGCGAAAATGCGGAATTGGTTCATTTCATTGGCAAGGACAATATCGTATTCCACTGTATCGTATTTCCGGCGATGCTGAAAGCACATGGAGACTATACCCTTCCGGTCAATGTTCCGGCGAATCAATTTTTAAATTTTGAAGGGCAGAAATTTTCCAAGTCTCGTGGTTGGGGCATTATGCAACATACTTATTTGGAAGAATTCAAGGATTTTCCTAACAATAAAGATGCATTGCGCTATGTTTTGATTCGGAATATGCCGGAGAATAAAGATGCAGATTTCAAGTGGGATGAGTTTGTTGATTATTATGATAAAGAACTGGCCGACAACCTCGGCAACTTTGTAAACCGTGTCGTTGTTTTAACCAATAAATATTATGATGGCATTGTACCTAAAGGAAATCCGGAAGGTGATCCGAACAATCCGGTTCTGGCAGATGCGTTGAAATTATTCCATGCTATTGGCAAACACATTGAAGCTTACGAGTTCAAGCAAGCGGTTCAGCGTTTTATGGAATTGTCCGGTTTTGGAAATACTTACCTCCAGGATGTTTCTCCTTGGAAGATCTGGAAAACGGATCCGGATAATACGGATGTAAAAAATTGCATTTACAATTGTGTGCAAATTGTTGGATTATTGAGTGTTTTATCTGAACCTTTCATTCCCTTTACGGCAAATAAGATTCGAAAATTGGTTAATTTGGAGCCGTTGAAAAATGGGAGTTTAGCTACGTTGTTGCAAGGATTGAACAATGGAGAAAGTGTCGTTCCATCAGGGCATAAAATCGGAGAACCAGAAATTCTTTTTGCCAAAATCAATGACCGGAAGGATAAGAGTCGGTTGGAAATTATTGAACGACAAAAAGCGGGATTGGCATCCATTCAAGCTTCGGAGGCTCAAGCGGATTTTGCTCCTTTGAAGGATGAGATTGCTTATGATGATTTTGTAAAACTGGATATTCGCACGGGGACAATTATCGCTGCGGAGAAGATGAAGAAGGCAGATAAGTTGCTGGTACTAAAAGTGGATTTGGGTTTTGAGGAGCGGACGGTGGTTTCTGGTATTGCGAAGTTTTTTAAGCCAGAGGAAATTATTGGTCAACAAGTTTTGGTGTTGGCGAATTTGGCACCGAGGAAGTTGCGTGGTGTGGAGTCGCAGGGGATGATTTTGATGGCGGAGGATGGAGAGGGCGTTTTGCGTTTTGTGCAGGCGAGTGAAGGATGTGGGAATGGGTTTGGGGTGAGTTAGATGTTAGATGTTAGATGCTAGATGTTAGATGTTAGATGTTAGATGTTAGATGTTAGATGTTAGATGTTAGATCGTTCGCTGACGCTCACTTTTAGATTTTAGATCGCTGCGCTTTTAGATGTTAGATCATTCGCGTTGCTCATTATCAGAATAGAGATCGCTTCGCTTTCAGAGGTCAGACGCGGCAGTGGGTGAGCCTTGGATTCGAGCATTTGCTGGGGTAAGGCACGCTGCAAGAATTAAGCGGTAGCAAGGAGTAAGGCAATCCTGAAAATCTTATAATCAAGAAAACCTGCCTGTCGTGCGCAAGCAGGCAGGTTCTGATCCAGACAACTGGGAGAAGCAACCACCGAAGCAAGTAAGATACTAACAAAAAGAGACACCACAAAAAACATAACAAACCAATGAGAAAAAAAATTAGAATAGGCGGCACATTGTTAAGCCTACTGGCATTAATTGGCAGTGGATACCAAATGTATAGCCTCAACGAGCAGCAATTGCTATGGGGACGCCTTCCGTTAGTTTTCTTTTCCGCCTTATTCCTTTTTCTCACATTGTTATTTGAAAACAAATTTTCCAAGGATGCTGCCGGGAAACCATTTTTATTTTTTGCAATGCTCACTGGCGTTTTGTTATCACTAGGATTCCCGCCATCCCCATTTACACCTTTTCTCTTTGTGGCTTTTGTTCCTTTGTTGTGGATTGAAAATCATTTCGGTCAACAAGGGAAAGGCTCTACCCGTAGATTATTCAAGTACACTTATGTAAGTTTCGTGTTGTGGAATATCCTCACGACCTTCTGGGTTGCCAACACTGCCTTTTCTGCGGCCTTCGTTGCTATCGGGTTAAATGCCTTTTTCATGTGTATTCCTTTTTTGCTTTTTCATAAAACGAAGAAAATTTTTAATAAAGTAAAAGGTGGGGAAAATAATCTTTCTTGGTTAGGGTTTATTGCTTACTGGATTAGCTTTGAGTATATTCACTTGCGGTGGGAAATTTCGTGGACTTGGTTGACCTTGGGGAACGGCTTTGCGCAATATCCTTCTTGGGTACAGTGGTATGAATATACAGGTGTATTTGGGGGAACGTTGTGGATTTTGCTCGCCAATATTTTAGCGTTTAAAATTATTCGTGCAGGAATAAATAAAACTGGTGTAGACGACGATTCTTTATCAAAAAATAATGGGGGGATAAACTTCCAAGCAATATTAAAACAAAGTAAGCAAATTGTTATATTTTTAAGCTTTATACTGTTGCCAATTTTAATTTCGCTGGGGATTTACTTTACTTACGAGGAGCAGGGCGTCGATAAAGAGGTTGTTGTAGTGCAACCCAATTATGAGCCGCATTATCAAAAATTCAGTGTTCCCAGATTGACACAACAGAAACAATTTATCCAATTATCAAAATCAGCCTTAAC
>JAHDGC010000429.1 GCA_020627865.1 Saprospiraceae bacterium
CCCAATTCCGTAATCACGATATCAAACTGGTTGGATTCTCCGAGGAGCTGCACCCTGCGCTTGATTTCATCCGTAATATGCGGCACGACTTGAACTGTTTTGCCAAGGTAATCCCCAGCCCTTTCTTTTTCTATAACTGTTTGGTAAATCCTTCCCGTAGTTACGTTATTGGCTTGTGAAGTTGCCGTGTTTAGGAATCGTTCATAATGCCCCAGATCGAGGTCTGTTTCTGCCCCATCGTCCGTCACGTAGCATTCGCCATGCTCGTAAGGGTTTAGGGTTCCTGGGTCAACATTGATATAGGGATCAAATTTTTGGATGGTTACTCTAAAGCCTCTTTCTTGTAGCAACTTGGCTAGAGATGCAGCGATGATGCCTTTGCCGAGTGAAGAGGTTACGCCTCCCGTAACGAAAATGTATTTGGTCATTTGAAAAATTTAAATTCCAGTTTTACTGTTACGGGATACAAAGGTACGAATTTCTATTTTGGAAAGGGAGATAGTTGTAATAAAATTATCAAAGTTATTCGGTCATTTTTGTAATTTGATACATGCCGGCATGAAATATCAACATTATTAACTACCGTATCCGCTGTTTATTCAACCACCTCCGATACTTATTCGCATTCGCATTATGCCCACTCAAATTTTTTGCAAAAGCATGATAACCAGAATTGTCCGGTTTAGCACAAAAATAAAGATACCGATGCTCCTCAGCATTTAGGACAGCATCCAGACTAGCGATAGAAGCCATTGAAATAGGACCTGGCGGCAAACCTTGATACATATAAGTATTATATGGAGAATCCAATTCGAGGTGGCGGTTCAAAACTCTTCTGATACCAAAATCACCATTAGCAAAAACAACGGTTGGATCAGCCTGCAGGAGCATTCCTCTTTTGAGGCGATTGAGGTAGACCCCAGCAATGCGAGGCTTCTCATCTTTTTTCAAAGTTTCCCGCTCGACAATGGATGCGAGGGTATACACCTCATTTTCGGAATAGCCCATTGCCTCGGCTCTCTGGCGGCGAGCATTTTTCATCCAGAAAACCTCTTTCTCCTTGAGCATTTTTTCAAAGAACGCCTCTGCGGAAGTATTCCAATAAAACTCATATGTATTGGGGATGAAGTTACACATAATGGTCTCCGGTTCCAAACCATATTTTTCAATAAACGATTCGCTTTGAAACATATCCATGATACTCGCAGAATCTGCCTCTATGAATTGAGCTGCCTTTCCGGCAACATCAGCAGGAAGTCGCTCATTATTCAACACTAATTTTACGGTAGCTTGCTTTCCGTTACGAAGATGCCTGATGAGGTCATAGTTACTCCACCCCGGTTGGATTTCGTAGCGACCTGCCCTCATTTCATCTCGTTTGTACTTCATCTTTTCAGCCAACCAATGAAATGATGTTTTTTCCATAATAAAATTACCCGCTTCCAGCAAGTCCACAACTTCTTCATAGGAGGAAAAACTAGGAATATGCAAAAATTTATCTTCCAGTGTCGGGGGGACATTAGGAGTAAAAATTTCCTGATACTTTTGGTAAGCAAAAAACGAAGCGATGCCAATTACAACAATTAAAAATAATAAAATGCGTTTCCACATAATAACTTCAGACACTTTAGGTTTAGAGAATAAAGGACAAAGCGTAGGGATTTGAGAACGGAAGAAAGATATACCTGTTTGCTTAGTGTGAAAACAGGCCGCACAAAGAATCAAGCCATTTCTAAAAATAATCTTGTTGATCAAATCTCTTCGATGATGGAGCTTCCTTTAGAACAATCATCACAAGTCCACTGCCAGTTTTCATGTAATCTTATTTTACCGTCAGGTAACATTTCCGGTGTTGATTTACAAATACCTGTTTTAAATTCGTTCGCTATATTTAGATGATGGTATCGCATATCTAGGCAACCTTTTTCATCCACCAAAGCAATCAACTGTCCAGAGATAATTGAACCTCCACTATAAAACGCCGTAACGATATTTCCATTTTGTTTATACTCGAAAATGGTTTCCGCAGAAACTTCTCCATTGTCCGAATTGGAAGTAGAGCGAAAAGTTTTATTGTGATAGTTAAAAGTCATATCAATTGGCATCATGAAAACATCACGAAATTGCTAGGGCATCGTAAACATTACGATACTACGTCAATATTGTTCTTTTTCGTTGGGAAAATCCCGTTCCTTTACATCTTTGATATAATTCTGTACAGCGCCCTTAATGCCCTCGAACAAATCCATATAGGTTCTTAAAAAACGCGGTTGAAAATCTTTGGTAATACCCAACAAATCATGGGTTACAAGCACCTGACCATCAACCCCCATACCGGCTCCGATACCAATAATAGGAATCGTAAGCCTTTCTGCAACGTTCCGTGCCAATGTTGCCGGAATTTTCTCCAAGACAACAGAAAAGCAACCGATTTCTTCCAAGAGTGTAGCATCCTTTTTTAATTTCAAGGCTTCCGCCTCTTCTTTTGCCCGAACCACATATGTCCCAAACTTATATATAGATTGTGGTGTAAGACCAAGATGCCCCATTACCGGCACTCCGGCAGATAAAACCCGTATTATGGATTCTTCAATTTCCTTCCCTCCCTCCATCTTGATGGCATGCGCTCCAGATTCTTTCATGATCCGGATAGCAGAATCCAGGGCCTTCATACTGTTTCCCTGATAAGAACCAAAAGGAAGATCGACCACTACTAGTGCCCGTTTCACCGCCCGTACAACAGAGGAAGCATGATAGATCATCTCATCCAGCGTAATGGGCAAGGTCGTTTCATGACCAGCCATTACATTGGAGGCCGAATCGCCTACCAGCAGCACGTCTATACCGGCATCATCAAGTATCTTAGCCATAGAGTAATCATAAGCCGTGAGCATTGAGATAGGCTCTCCTTGGGCTTTCATCGCCTGCAAGACGTGGGTGGTAACCCTCTTTACTTGTTTATTTACTGACATTAAATTATCCTTTTTTATTTTAGGAAGCGAAGATATATATTTTGGAGAATATTATTCAAAATTTGTAAAGGCATTCTTTTTGAATTTGAACAAAGTCTATTATTTGTCTTTATATTTCTATCGCATTTGCCTTATAAAGCTTATTTTTGTCCTTCATAAAAAGCTGTACGGCCTAAAACAGCATATTTTATTCAAAAATAGCCTTTTGTTATGAAAGCTTTAAAAGCAATTTTATTATTTTCCTTTCCCGTTTTCTTCCTCACTTCCTGTTCCAATGAATTTGAGGTCATCGACGCTTGGAAAGACATTCCTGTAGTTTATGGATTGCTGAACAATCAAGATTCCGTACAGTATATCAGAGTCGAGAAAGCATTTCTGGATGCAGATGCCAATGCACTTGATCTGGCCAAAATTCCAGACTCTTTATATTATGAAAATATCAGTGTTACCCTTGAGAATACGGAGAATCCATCAGAAAGTTATACCTTACAAAAAGTAGATGGTAATGTGGAAAACATTCCCAGGGATAATGGTATTTTTGCCACGACACCGAATTATCTCTATAAATTGGCCTTAGGCCCTGATGGCCAACTGTCTGGTTCGGACAACTATACGCTTACCCTCGATAGGGGGGATAGCCAGGAGCCAGTTACGGCCGAAACAGGCATCATCAACGATATCGAACTCAGAACGCCCAATGAAAATAGTTTACTGAGAATCCCAGAAGATGGAGAAGCACGGATAAGATGGAGCAATGATCCAGCGGTAGCATTTTACACCCTCAAGTTTCGGATTAATTATCTGGAAGAGTATCCCGGTGCTGACAGCTTGAGAACATTAACCTGGGTCATAAATGATAATATAGAATCTTCTAATGACCCCGAAGACCCCTCAGGCAATGATAGTGCCATAACCTATGAATTTTTGGGAGAATTATTTTACCAATTTCTTGCCAATAATATTGATGCTGGTGTAAGCCTCACCCGGATATTCCTCAATATTGACGTTATCGTCATCGGTGGTGGTCATGAATTGTATCGCTATCTTGAGGTTGGCAAAATCAACACGGGCTTAACCAGCTCTCAGTTTACCCCAACGTATACGAATCTTTCAGAGGGACTTGGTGTTTTGTCTACCCAGTATACCCTTACTAAAAATAAAGGTGTTACCACAACGACCCTGACCAGCATAAAGGAAAGCGAGTGGACTGCCGGGCTTAACTTCAGATGAGTTAACAATCGAAAATTTAACCCAAAACAAAATAGCACCACAAACCCATTTGCGATGCCTTTTACATGCTAGAACTTAGCAGGTTTAATCCCTAAACGCTAGTTTCGCATCAACCAACATAGCCTTTATGAACCCAATCTCATGGTTCAGTCTATCCAGTGTCTCCTTATCCTGTTTCATGTCGGCAGCCTGCTTTTGGAACCTGGCTAGCCTTTCATTAAGGGCCGCAGTATAGATTTCTACTTCGACTTTGTTTAAGGGCACTAAATTAACATCTATAAAATCTAGCAATAAAATAGAAAGACAGTATTCCCTGAAATACTCAAGACTCTGCATGATATTTTCAAGATTATTCAGGTCTCCATCATACTTAAGCACACTTTTTTGTGCCATTTTTAACGCACAATAATTATCGTATGCTTCCTCCTTTCCCGTGATTAATTCCAGAAGATGTCGAAAATCCTTCCTTAAGTCCGTTTGAATTGGTAATTTTGTCATAATTATTTTTAGTTTTTGGTCGGGGGAATTATTAGCGTGGTAACCCCGGCCATTGTTATAAAATATTTATATCGAAAATAGGCATTGCACCGCCAAGTAAGTACGAACCTCATTTCGTCCTTATTAGATCAGAAAAAGCCTTGTTATATTGAATTATTCTTAATATGGATAAATCGGGTGAATCGCATTCACCCAGTATGAACGCAATTCGTCCCTACGCAGCCTTCCGTTGCAACTGCCCCATCACCATCCGTAATAAAGCCATGTACGGTATTAGTTCTATAGATAAATTTGCCCCCATATGCACGGGATACTGCTCTAAATTCTCCAACTGCTTCTGCCCTTTTTCTTGCAACCGCGCCACATCAAAATCCACTTCTGCCAACATACACAGTAATCGAATAAACCACCGCGCCCTTTGGGTATCTGTCCCTTTCAGGTACTGGTAATTGTATTGTTTGATTGCCCCTACCCGATCAATAAACGTACCCTTGTTCCGCACCAAGTACACCAATAATTCCCCGATCAAACTATTCACCCGATTCCCCGTTTTATCATGCGCCGTGCTCAGCGTATCATTCAGGTATTTCCCGATCGAAAACCGCTCTGCCCCATTATCCAACTTACCGACCTTGTTCAAAAAATACAGGTAAGCCCCCAGGATAATCCACTGCTCCTGTAAGGTTTCATACTTGGTATCCTTATTCGCCCGGAACAGCTTGTAGGCGAGGGCGTACTCTCCCATGTGCAGGGCATTCACGGCCTGATAGTAATAGATGATGCCTCGGTTATAGGAACCCGTTGGGGCATATTGTTCTGCTTCTGATAGTAATCGCGTGGCTTCCTCGTATTCTCCGAGGGCAATATGGGCAAGTCCCTTGCTTTTTGTGAGAAATTGTAAAGTGGAATTATATACACCTTTCTTTTCCCTCAAAATTTCCAAGGCAATTTTTGCGTGCTGTTTTATGGCCGTATAATCTACCACGTTCAAATCTCGATAAAGAAGAATAGAATAATAATCCATAAACTTTGTCGTCTTACAAGGAAGCGTATCTAGCTTTTTAATCAAGTCTGAAAATAATTCTTCTTTTACTCCCCGTCTTTTATTCATACACAGGATTGCCTTGTAGTAATATTCTTCTGCAATACGCTCCGCCTCTAGATCTTTAAACAAGACATCCTTTTGTTCTTTATACGCCTCGAACTTCTTAGCCCTACGGTTAATGCCCGCATCGTTCATCAGCTCAACCGTACAATTATAGGCCAATAAAGTGAGATTATATTCCACCGCAATTCTTTGTGCCCGCAGCAGCATTTTTTTTGCCTCCTCTCTCCGGAACCGCTCTATTAAGCTGATAGCAAGAAGGTATAACTTGCGGCATTCTTGCAACTTGCTGAGGGTTTCATTTGTCTTCTTCACTGGATTCAGGATAAACAACGCCTCCAAGACCCGCTTCGTCCTGCTTTTTAAATTAGCAAAATTATATTCGCTCCACTTCCCGTCGTAAAGCTCGGTGATCAGTTCCTTCTTGGTGGTAAATTTACCGGATCGAAGCAGCTCGATTAACTCGCGTGGCTTGCCCGAGACAGTGTCCAGCAACTTGGGTTCGATGTTGGCCATGTAGAATTTGATTTGATCCATCTTGTCTTGTTTTTAATATGGTTAAGTCAATATTTTTAAAGGCATACAGCTCGGGCAAGTTCCCTTATCCCAATTTCTGATTCGATATATCCGGTGGTATTTTCAATCTCCCATTCATGTACTTTAATGTTAACTTTA
>JAHDGC010000430.1 GCA_020627865.1 Saprospiraceae bacterium
TCTTGGGGCAAGAGATTGGGATGCGGATGAGGCTGAGAAATTTGGCACCATCAATAAGGCACTTGATCCAGACAAAATAGGACCTTATGTGGATGCTTTAGCAGAGCGTATTTCAAAATTTCCTGCCGAGTCTATTGAAGCATGTAAGCGTGCAGTTTATGCCTCTATTGATTTGCCAATTGCTGACGCCTTGAAAGAAGAAGCATACCAACTATATCAAGCAACCAGTAGAACTCCTGCCATAAAGCGCTTTACAATTGCCGATGAAAATGGTGCACAATTCGATCATGAGAATCAAAAAAACTGGGAGAACATGCTGATTGATCTACAGGAAATACACTAATGGATTGGACATTAAATACACCAACATTTTAGTGGAAATGACCAAAATAAAACCGGGCTTCGACGATGCAAAGCCCGGTTTCTCGGTCAGGGATATTAAAGTGAGATCTTATGCGTCGTAAGCATTACTGAACGTCGTAAGCATTACTGAACGTCGTAAGCATTACTGAACGTCGTAAGCATTACGACGCTACTCTATTTCAAAAATATAGGTCATCTGGCCACATTGTTTTTTGGCTGCGGTATAATCGGTATCAAAACGATATTTTCTCGTTACCTCTTCTGCCTTTTTGACCAAAGCAGGTGTGGTGATGCTAGATTTCTCTTTATTGTATTCCGCAAAAGTAACGCGACCAGTTTGGTTAACACAAAGGTTGACGACGATCTTTCCATTTTCGTTGGTGATATTTTTCACATCTGCTCTATACACTACCCTTCTGTTAAAAAGGCCATCTCCCGGGAATTCACCGTACTTGTCTCCTTCTTTTGCCTTACCAGTGCCTTCTGCATCGCTATTTTTGTCTCCTCTTGAGCCATTTTCTGCTTTCTCACCGGAAGAGCTTTTGTCAGAATTCGTCTTACCTTGTTTATTCTCCCCGTCTTTATCTGCACCCCGTTTGCGGCTGGTCTTCTTGGTTCTTTTCTTAGAACGCTTTTTAACCGGTGCTTTTTCTGTAGTTTTCTTTGTAGTTGTTGGCCTCTTTTTCTTTTTGAATTTATAAGGATTTCTTTTTTTAGGCGGAGTCGGCTTGGTCTCTTCCTGTTTCTTAGGCGCTGTCCTAATAGGCGGTGTTGGTTCCGGCGTTGTCATCACGGGATCTTTAGCCGGCACAGGTTCTGGCTTCACCTCGGGTTCGGGAGTCGGTTCTGGAGTGGCCTCTGGCTCAGGAGTCGGTTCTGGAAGGGCCTCGGTTTCTTCAGGTTTTGGGCTTACCTCTTCGGTCGTTTTTTCGGTTCTTTCTGTTTTTTCAGAAGCTTTTGGGGCACCGGTTTTTCCTTGAGAGCTTTCAAACTCTGTGAAGTCTACAGTAACAAATTGCTGCTTTGGCGCATCCGGTTCCGTATCCGATGGACGAAGGAATGGTAAAAGTGCCAATAAGACCAATACCGTATGAAAAGCAAAAGAAACCCGCATACCTTTCTTCTTGTTCTTCTTTTCCGCGATTGAAATTGTATTTGCATTCATAATAAAAAAATTAAGTTACTGTAAATATCAACCAACATAGAAATTGACTGATGTGTTATTAACTAAATTGTATACTGCAATATTGCGATATTTCAGGAGAAGTTTCTGTTAAGAAGGGTTTAATATCTGTGAAAGAAAGTTTAAAGTATGGCGGGAATTCTTAATTTAATCTAAAAACGAGCCACTGGGAAGTAATATAGGGTCTAAAAGACCTAAAATTTCTAAAAATGAAGTTTAATATTCTCAAAATTAGAAAATTTCACTCCTTTCTAGCCCAAACATATTAAAAATAAAAAAACCATAAAATAATATGCTCCCCCCCTCACGAACCAACACAAATACAAAACGCTAATAAACAATTACTTACAAATAAAACAAAATCGCAAACCATTTTCACCCGCTCAGTGAGCAACCTTTTTTAGGCAAAGGCACGCGATTTGAATATAGATAGGTGTGGCATTATTAAAGAAACCGTAACTAACTATAAAACAAGTATTAAAATGAGTATTAAAAATCAATCATACACAACATGTCTAAATAAAAAAGAGAAGAGCTTCCTTCGGGAAACTCTTCACAAAAACTAAATACCTAAATAAAAAAAGTAACTAAAGCTTATAATTAAAAAAGTGTATTGTGTGCAAAAAATAATGGAAAGGGTAAGAAAACTATAATCTAACAATCATAAATTGACGAGATTTCGCCGCTTCTCCCTTCACACGAACCATCATATAATATGATCCCGCCAAGAAATCAGTCGTATTAATTCTATACGCACCTTCTGGAATCCTATCAAAAGTCTCGCTGAATACGATCTGTCCCATAGCGTTATAAATCTCTAATACGCCTTGCTCTCCAGCTTTATCTTCCCAGCTAAAGTTCACAAAGTCCACCGCAGGATTTGGATATACCATAAAATCCTCAACAAACTCCTTGCGTTCAGCAGTATTCTCCTCCACCGTTCTTGGCGCTACGCACTCATCGAAGCCTTCGTTAACAGCAGCAGCAGCTCCACTAATGCTACTCATGCCCACACCGACATTTTCTCCGCCCAGTGCACGGTTAGCCAAATCCACGATTTCGCTGATTGTCGCATCAGGCCCCAACAGGGCAACTACATTTCCTGGAAAATCCAAACCACTATCGGCTAAAGTCAGGTGTCCGAGGAAAACGTCATAACGTGTATTTAATGTCAAAGTAATGGTCTGCGCCAGCAACACGTTTCTAAGATTCCCCTGACGCTTGGTTGGGATACCAGCGACATCACAGGCACTATTGGTCACAACATCTCCAGCAGGCACCTTCTTAGAACTACCACCACCGGGCAACAAGGTCAACACACATTCAGGGCTGTTGATCGTCAGTGATCTCCCAGGCAAACCTAATACCAATGGGTTATTATCCAGCAATCTGGTCAAGATTTCCATCGTTGTTTCTCCGCCTTGTGTTCCCCCTGCATTACCATAGTATCCTTGGGTAAACGAACAGTAAACAGACTGTACACAAGTTTCATCTACCAATCCATTGCAATCATTATCAATGCCATCACCACAAATTTCTTCGCCCTCACAAGGTGGCACTTCCGGATCCGGATCAACTTCTGGCTCTGGATCAATTTCTGGTTCCGGGTCAGTCACGATAACTTCAATCACAACCTCACACTCAGTGCTGTTGCCACTTTCATCTGTTGTAGTAAAGATCACGATATTTTCTCCGGCATCTGCTGTAGAGAAATCTGTTTGGGATAATTCATAACTCAATGTACAATCACAATTATCCGTAGTACCATCATCTACATCTTCCGTCGATATGATTACAGACTCTCCATCATTCAGAATAACCTGCAAGTCTGTTGCGACACAAATCGGCGCTTCGTTATCTTCGTAAATAAATTGTTGTTGACAAGAAGTAATCGCTACATCGCATTCATCATAGAGGATATAAGTTCTTACAAATACATCATCGCTAGTGCAAGTTGTTTCCTCGCCAGCAATCTGTATTTCACTTTCCAGCTCAACGAAAACCAGTGCATCACAAGCATTTTCAAGCAAACCGCCGCCACTTATAAATTGGCTCACATTATTGTAAGCATTTGGCATACTTTCGCCACAAGCTAAGGTCACATCAGCAGGACACGCAAATGTAATGTTGTCATTAGGCCCAGCATAAGTAATCTGCTGCTCGCAAGTGGCCGAAGCCCCACACGCATCAGAAATGGTATACGTTCTGAGGAAGCTATCATCGTAACGACAAGCTGTTCCCGCTCCTGTAATTTGCGCTGTATTGGTTTCTAATGCTAATGTTGTCGGGCAGCCTCCTGTTGTTACCACTCCTCCTGCATCTATAAATGCTTGAACGTTGCTGTAAGCATCCGGAGTAGTTTCCCCACAATCTACCGTAACGGTAATATCTGCCAAACAGCTCAGTTCAATTGTCGGTGCTACATTATCAAAACTAATTTCTTGTGTACAGGAAACAATCTGGCCACATTCATCTGTAATATTATAAGTTCTTACAAAAGTATCATCGTTCGGACAAGCGGTATCTCCTCCGCCTGTTTGGCTTGTCGTCGCACTAAGGGTAAATGCTGTTGAGCAATTATCTGCTATGGAACCACCTGCATCGGTAAACTCCTCTACAGAAGTATAAGGCTCCGGCATAACATCTCCACAAGTCAGTACGATATCCGCAGGGCATTCCACTACTGTGCTTACATTATCTTGAACAATAAGAACCTGATTACAAGTTGTGGTATTACCACACTGATCCGCAACTGTCCATACCCTACTGATTTGCATATTATGGTTACACCCAAAAGGGATTACAGAATCTTCATAAGTATAAGCCAGATCACCTGCTAGATTATCGGCTGCAAATGGTGCATCTAATGTCGGATTTACAGCCGGATCATTGGATACATCGCAAGAAAGAAAAGCTGTAGTTGGGCATTGTAAAATAACGGGTGCGATATCATCTATAACGTAAAAGATTTGTTCGAATGTCAACACTTCATCTTCCGTTGTAGGATCATCGTCAGACTCGGTAACTTCCCAAGTACGGATGAATATGGTTGGATCGTCAGGACAACCACCACCTGTTTGCCCCTCGTGAAATTCAATTTGAGGTTCTCCCGTACAAGAAGTCAAGATCGTAATATCATCAGGGTTCGCATCTGGGATACTAGAAATATCGGAGTACGTCTCAATATCTCCATTTGGCCATTCTACCGTTAATACACAACATTCTGATTCCGGAGAGAAAGATAATGCTTGGCTGACATTATATGTGCAACCGGTTTCTGTAGAAAGTACGGAAACATGATAAGTTCCGGCCTCGCTAATTGTTCCGGAATGCATTCCCGTTACGGAGAAGCCCGCAGGGCCAGTCCACTCACAGATCAAGGATGCCATATCTACTGCTGCGCCACTGGCGAAGTAAACACCATCAATGGAAAAGGAAGTTGTGGAATCTTGACAGATCGTATTTTCTCCAATGACATTGAAAACCAAGTAATCATCTATAGGATTAATTTGTACAGGCTGTGTTGTTGTTATAGCATACCACCATGTATTTATGGTGTTACGATTTCCAAAATTAGGCCCACCATCACTTGACCAAGGATGGGCAGGAGAAGGCATACCATTTAATTCAAGTTTATGGCCGAGCGAATTGTGATCGGCAATATTGGTATCATCAAAATATAAATCTAGTTTGCAAGTACCGTCAGAACAAGAATTACACAGACAAGGTCTCACCATTTCCACAGTCAACCCGAAGTCGTTATACTCTACATCATGTACAGGGAAATGAAAGATACCTTGGTGGAAGTTTACCTGAATATTTATATCTGCAATATCCACTGGATTTCCAAATTCATCCTTACCATCCCAAAGGATACAAACCTCATAAGGGAAGTTAGGATCAACTGGATTCTCATTTATATCTTTTATACCTACTTTAGTTCCCAACAAACGATCTCCGTCATCATCAAAAATTCCATTGCCATTAAGGTCGATCAATACTTCTAATTGTCCATTGGCATCTGTGGCAATATTGAAGCAATACTCTTCCTCAGAACATCTGGATAAAAACATATCCGAAACTTGAAAACTTCCGACGTAAGGTTCTGCATAAATGAGTGGATCTGGTTCTTCCAAAAAGACTTTATACTCCAAGCGGGTATGTAAGTTCTGGTTGTAATCATCTGGGATAGATTTTCTATTTTCCAATGGATCATTCGTGTTTCCGATGCCTTTAGAATTGAAAAAGACATTAAAACTTCCACCTCTAAAGCCCATGAATGGATCGCCAGAATTAAAATCTATTTTCGTAACAAAATTATCTCCGTCAATAACATAGAATGTTCCATTGAAAGCTCTTCCAAAATCATCATTAGCACCATTAAGGTTATCTCTTTTCACACCAACGCCCCAATTGTTCGACCATACCCGGCCAGGAATCCTGTCACTACCATCATACACTGCAATTTCCCAGTTTTCAATATAAAAACCAACTTCCGAATCGTGGTTATCTTGATAGAATTCTATGGTATAATCCCCTGATTCCATCCCAACACAACTCAACTGGCTGAAGTCTACAATATAAGGGGTATAGTTTCCAGTCTCTACCGCAGACCAACCGGCACTACCTATAGCAAGATTGGCAAATTCTCCATCTAGATTTTGCCAGCCACCATTATTACCATGATTATGGTCATGGTTATGGTCATGCACCAATTCCCCTTCTTGATTGAAACGCCCCCAGCACATAATCGGCTCACCTTGTGGGTTAAGAATTCTAAACCGGACATCATCCAGAAAATCAGAAATCAAATCTCGATTTGTAGTGGGTTGGCTAAAACCGATACGAACTTCTTCCTTATTGGGATCTGCAATATTAAAGTGCAATTTAGAAACACTCCCCACATAGGCAAAAGAACCGAAGTCCCCTTGCG
>JAHDGC010000431.1 GCA_020627865.1 Saprospiraceae bacterium
GGTACTGCTTGGACAGTAAATGGTTTAACCCAAGGAGAAGAATATGTGATTCGGGTAAAACCTTCTTACCTCAACAGCAATTTTGATTATAGTTTTGACCTTACGGTAAATCAGGGCAATGTGGCGCCTTGTAATGATGATGCCGCTAATGCAGAAAGTTTAAGCGTAAGCAATTGCCTCGGCTATAGTTCCCTAGAAACATGGTCGGCACAAGGGGCAACAGAGTCCGCTCCCGTTGATGGTGCCCCAGAAACAGATGTCTGGTTTACCTTCACGGCGCCCGATCCTGCCAATGGCGGGATTTATACCACAGCAAAAAGTTGGGTGACGGTTTTCTTCGAATCCGTTTCTGGTGAATCTATAACAGTAGAATTGTATAACACATCATCTACGGAAGGTGGCAATTTAATGGACTATGTTGCCAGTGGAACGGGCGATCAGGCATGGGCGCAGTTCGGAAACCTAGATCCGGGTAGACAATACTGGATCAGGATGTACCATAAGGAACTGGCTGCCGTAGATGTACAATATAAAATTGCTGTAACGACCGGAACCGGAGAAGGACCCGGCTGGGCTTGTGGCGAAAATACGTATAGCAATCCTTCTGGATGCAGTGCCGGATGTGGTGACCTTAGGGAACAATGGTTTAAAATTGATTTGCCCGACGGCACACCGGGGAACATGTATTGGATGATCGAAGTTTTTGGGTATGATGAATGGCTTGATTTTGAATTGTATTCCAAATATTTATCCGGCAATTCTTCTTATGTAAATTGCAATGGCGTAGAGGGTGTCGGAGAAGGAAGCTGTGCCGATTTTGATCATCCTTGTTCTTCGGCAGCATTGGAACCAGCCGTCAGTATTGATTCTGAAACACCTTTAATGTTTGCTTCTGATCTTAACGGTACACCTGCGCCTTCTTCTTGCGACGATGGTACAACATCAGGTATAGAAGGTCGAGGAATGCGTAGGGTTTACTTCAATATGAATGGTGCCGTTCCCGGCCAAAAAGATTATTATTATCTAAGGGTTTTCCTAGATCCAGCTTCTCCAAATTATGCCACAGCAGATGATATTCATATTTGTCAATTGAATTTCTCTGGGCCATATATGACCGCTGGGGATGCGGATGCTGGAGGAACACCAAATACAACTTCGTGCGATCCGCCATGTGTCGTCAGTGACGTGATGGTCGCTACTGATGGCGTTTGCGATGGGATAAATGCAACCTTTGATTTGAGCTTTGATGTGGTGGATGGCAGTGGTTTTTATGAAATTATTGCGACAGCAGATAATGCAGATTATGGCATTACAACAGGTGATGTATTGGGCAGCATTATTGCCGGTGGCGATGAAACTGCCCTTGTCATTACGGGAACGGTTAATGGGCCAACCAGTCCTGCCGGAACTATTTCCGTAACGGTACGCGATCAGGTTTATGATTACTTCTGTGAAGGTTTGCCGGTAACAGTAAATATTCCCATGTGTCCAACTTGTATCCCCGATGCTGGAGATATTGCCAACAATAGTGGTACGCCAGGCGAACTTGGCGTTTGTGTCGGGAGTGATCTGTTAGATACAGATGGCTCTGAAGTGACTTTCTCCGTTGATTATTCCGCTCCAGATGAATTCGATCCCGGTTCTGGTATTGATTATGCTTTCATTTTGATTGATGGCCCTGGGGATGTTTTGCAATATAATTATGATGGCAATTTTGATTTTTCCGGCTTACCAATAGGTACCTATAATATCTATGGGCTTTCTTATGTCGGAGCATTGAATACGCCAGACAATATCGAAGATTACTTGGCTAATTTAACGCCAAACAACTTTACCACTATAATTTTGAATGATAATGACAACAGTAGTGGTGGCCCCGGAATTGGTTCCTTCTGTTTGGATGTAGGGAATGATGGCTTTGCTGGACATGCCACATCGGTTGAGGTCTACGGCCCACCAACGATAAACGGCACAAGTACGGATTGTACGAACTTGCCGGGAGATTTGACCATTGATGCTACAGGTGTCGGAACTTTGGAATATTCCATTGATGGGATAAACTTCCAAGCATCCAATGTCTTTATCGGGGCTTATGATGATACCTATACCGTTACTGTAAGAGACTTGTTGACAGGATGTGAAGTTTTCCTTGCTGGCGTAACGGTCAACTGCTGTCCTTCAGCGCCATTGGTAATCGGGTATGATTTTGAATCACAAACTGGCATCAGTTCTACCTGTACTTTTGCTACCGATAGCCCAACTTCAGATTTCTTCGATATCGGGACGGGTTTCGTTGGTTATACCGGATTCGACGGAAGTTATTTTGCGGTTCAGGATAAGGATGGGGTGGCGACGCCTTGCTCCGGAAATGCGGTGTTAAATTTTGATCCGATAGATGTATCCGGCTACACTTTGCCGGTTGCCTTTGAGGGATTATTCGCAGCTATGCAATCTAATGCCGCTGGAACATCTAGCGTAGGCGCCAGCGATGTGGTTCAAATTGATTACAGTGTAGATGGTGGTGCCTTTGCTTTTGGTATAAAATTCGTAGGAGCTGGCGGGGTTATGGAACCGCAAGATGAAAGTGGTCAGAATGTCGGTTCTTTCCTCGGAACGGCTGCTAGAAAATATGATTTTGATATTCCTGACGGTGCTACAACAATTACCTTACGGGTAACTATTTCTGGCTTTACCAGTGCCGCAGAAAATTTTGCCTTTGATGAATTTTACGTTCGTCCACCATGTGGCCTTTATGTTGGAGATGCTTCTGTAGATTGTGATCCATTGGATTTGTATACCGTTACGATTCCGTATACCAATGCGGATAGCTCCCTTTGTCCGAGGGTGACGACGATCTACAACGGCTCCGGTACGGTGATCTTTGAACCGACTGTAGTCGATGGCGAAATTATCATTACTAATATTCCGGAAGGGGAAGATTGGGAAATTATGGTTGTCGGTGGAGAAGGCGGATGTGATTTTACCCTGAGTGGTATTTCGCCCGTTTGCGATTATTGCGAGATTACACCTGCCCCAACAGGCAATGTGATTACGGTTTCTACTTGCCTCACCGAAGCAGATGGCGCGGCTCAAGATGCTGCTGCTGCTGCCGACCCTTTTGGTACTTCGCATGCTTCTTGGAATGGTGCCGTGAATACGGCGAATGCCCTGAATATTGACGGTGACCCAACGAATGATGTTACAGCAATTGTGTTTGAAACAGGTTACTATACCGATTTTGTCGGCAATTCTAACACGATGGGCGCGACAATTGGGGCGCAGTTATCTGGTCTTCAAGTTTTCGGGAACAACTCCGTTATCGAATTGGATACCACCGCAACACAGGTTACTTTTGCAGAAATTACGGGAGACAATATTACTTTTTGGGATTTACACCTGACCAATTATCACAGTACTGCTGGTGGTTGCGCTAATATCACGGATGTGGAAGGGATCACTTTTAACAATTGTACTTTCAATGCTTCCGATAGAGGTGGGGAAGCCATATCCATTACAGAAACAGCAATAGATGGCCCGACAAGTGTCACCTTTAATTGTTGTAAATTTACCAATAACCTAAACCAAACAGGGCCATCTGCTATCCAAATAGATGGAGACGGAAATCTTACCGTAGATTTTCTGAACACGGATTTTATTTGCAATGAAAGAAATATTGCGGGTGGTGCTGTCCGTATTGTTTATCCCACAGGAGGATCGGGAACACCAGACATTTCGTTTGTTGGCGGAACTTTTGCGAACAATGTTGCCGCCGGTGGTGGTGGCGCCATCTTTGCCGAGCAAGCCAACTTATATATTGAAGGTGTCGATTTTGTCGAAAATAGCGGTACTGGAGCGGGTAGTGATGGTGGTGGTGCGATCTTCTTACAGAAAGGAAATTTTTCTGTACTAAATTCTAATTTTTCTGACAACACTTCTGGCAACACGGGTGGAGCAATTACCATAAATGGTTTTCCTGGTATCACGAATGTTTTTAATAATAATACTTTTGTAGGAAACACCGCTGCCGCAGAAGGTGGCGCCTTATTCATTGATGATGTTCAAAATACACGAGTGACCAATTGCCTGATTGATGGGAATACTGCTTCTAATGGTGGCGGTATCTATGTATTTGCTGGTAAGGCTACAGTTCGGAATCAATCCGTTTTTTACCTTAGTGGCACAACAATCTCCAACAACAACGGTGGTGCGGCTCTCCATATACAAGGAGCGGAAACGAGTGATAGTTCTGATCCGACTACCGAAGATCAAATTACGATATTGAATAGTGTTTTATGCAACAACAATGGCTCTCATGATTATCGGATTGTTGAAGATGTGTTAAATGGTTTAAGTACCGCTACTGCATCTACGGAATTTATTGGTAACAACATCATCGGCATTGGCCTTGGCACCGGAGATATTCCAGACACAGACTACGCTATGGGGACTTGTGCCGCAACTCCTGCAGAACCACTCCTTGCCGCGGTTGCTTGCCCTGAAGCGCCTTCCGCTACCAACGACTGCGGTGCGGATTGGGATAACGATGGTATTGCTGATCCAATTGACCTTGATGATGACAACGATGGTATCCCCGATTATATCGAAGGGGTAGAAGATACGGATGGCGATGGCATTGTTGATGCGATGGATTTAGATTCTGATAATGATGGTATTCCGGATATAATCGAAGCAGGTGGTGTTGATATAGATGGAAATGGACTGGTAGATGATATGACCGGACAAGCCCTGAATTCCGATGCAGATAGCGATGGTTGGGGTGATGCTTATGACTATGATGATACGGGTTCTGTTATTGGTGGTACACCTGATGTGCTGAATCCCAATCCGGATACCGATGGGGATGGATTTAATGACTATGTTGACCTGGATGCAGATAATGATGGTATTCCAGACATCCAAGAAGCTCATCCTGCTGGAAATGTTGATCCAGATAACAATGGTATGGTGAATGATGGTGTAACACCTTGTACGGATAACGACAGTGATGGTTTCTGTGATATGTATGACCCAACAGATTCCCCGACGACGGATGCGATAGCAGCGATCACGCCTGGCTTACCAATGTTTACCATGAGTACTGCGGGTATTTTTGAATGTGCCAATGGGACTTTTTGTAACATTGATGCTACAAATCCAGATGGTAATCCGAATCACTTAGATATTGATGCCGATAACGATGGCATTGTAGACATCATAGAAGCAGGTGGTACCGATGATGATGGTAACGGCCTCGTCGATGGCCAAATTGATACCGGAAATAATAACGGTTGGCATGATCTGCTAGAAGGTTCCGGTAACGGCCACCCAATTCCTAACACCGATGCTACAGGTTTGCCAAACTGGTTGGATATTGATGCCGATGATGATTACCGACAACGTGTAAGCGCAAACGACTGGTGGCTACCAAGCACCACTTTTTACAGATAATGACAACGATGGTCTGGATGACCAATACGATAACTTCGTCGGCTTCGGAGGTGTTGGGGCTGGAGACACGCCAAACGCCTCGTCGATTACGGCTGGTTTTGCGAATCCTCCTTATAATCATGACCAAACAGACGAGCCAGATTATTTGGATTTGAATTCTGATAATGATTTGACAAATGATGTCGATGAAGCTTGGGACGGCACAGATGCGGATGACCTTTCCGATGTTTCCGGTTGCGGTACTACGGATATGGACAACGATGGTTTACTAGATTGCTATGATAGCAATACGGCGAATCCCTCTGTCATTATGTACAATAATCCACCTGATGATGATGGCGGTTTTGATGCGGTCGTTTCTACCGGAGCAGCGAGTGGAAACATTGCCGGAACCTTCCCCAATAATGGTGGACAAGGACAATCTGCAGCGGAACCGGATTGGAGAGATACGGCTCCGGATGCAGACAACGATGGCATTCCGGATGATATAGATCTGGATGATGACAACGATGGTTTATCGGATTTACAAGAAGGTGGCGATGATGCGGATTTTGATGGTGATGGTGTGCCCAACCGACTTGATTTAGATAGTGACAACGATGGCCTTGCCGATATTGTGGAGGCCAATCCAACCGACTTGGATGGCAATGGCGTTGCAGATGTAGACGAAGATGGCGATGGAAGGGTAGATGCCATTGACGGTATGGGCAATTTGACCAATGATGCCGATAATAATGGTTGGGACAATACCTATGATAATGTTGGTTCCACCGGTACGCCTGTGAATCCATTGGATACGGATAATGCAGGCGGCCCAGATTATCTGGACATTGATGCCGATAATGATGGCATCGTGGATGTGATCGAGTGGCAAACCACTACGGATTATATTGCCCCTACGGGTTTCTGGTTTGAAGATGGTTGGGACAATGCCCTTGATGGGATCGCTGTCCTGACGGATACAGATGGCGATGGTATGCCAGATTATCTTGATCTAGATTCGGATGGCGATGGAGAAAGTGATA
>JAHDGC010000432.1 GCA_020627865.1 Saprospiraceae bacterium
AAGGTCACTTGATCTAACCGAAAGGCCGTCTGTTCATAAGCATTCTTCCACTGTTCAAATAATTTCTTTACAGGTTCCGTAGCACGAAAGAGGATCACGCCAGAATTAAGTTGCGGAAATGCATTGGGAATATTTTCTCGCCAATGCTGGTTAGTGGCAAAGGTGTTTCTACGCATCGCATGAACCATCGCGAGGTCATATTTTTTGAGCCAATCAAAAATATCTCCTAGGGATTGTAACACTTGTGTGTCGGCATCCAAAAAAAGTGTTTCCTGAAAAGGCGTATGGTTTAAATATTGAATCTTAGATCGTCTGTTTGGATTTTTAATCAGGCCATAACTATCAATAAAAGCAGATTGAATATTTTCCTGATCCGTAAAAAGATGGATCGCCAAATCGGGATGGATTTGCTTAACGGATTTGGCCGATGCAATTGCCATCTTGGTGTAGCCCGCTCCTGTGGCAATGTATAAAATTCCTCTTTTTTTCAATTTTTTTTATTTAAAAACGACAGGAGCTTCTTTTAAAAATGGATCAAATCCCATCGCATTGATGAGTTCGTCCGTAGCTCCCAACCAATGTTTTAAAACTGTAGTATAGATTGTTCTATAATCGTATTGCATTTTTGATAACAAATTGTTTTCGTCTAATGCTTTAAGGTCATCATTATGTCCAAAAATGCCGCCCTGTATGGCTGTTCCAAAAAGAAATAGCGGCGCCATGCTTCCATGATCTGTTCCTAAATCTCCATTTTCTGTAGCCTTGCGGCCAAACTCGGAAAAAGTCATGGACAATACTTTTCTGTCCAAGCCCAATTGTTTGAGGTCTTCTGAAAACGCAGCAACCGCAGTAGACAATTCTTTGAGCAAAATAGCATGTTCTCCCTCCAAAACATTTCCTTCCACAACCTGATCTTTATGGGTGTCAAAATCAGATAATTGCACCAGAAAAACTTTAGTCTGGCTACCACCATTCAGCAGCCGGGCAACGGTCTTGAGTTGATTGGCTAAATCCGTATCTGGATATTGAATTGCATTTTTTCCTTTATTGAAAATACTGGATATGCGTTTTGCATAAGTGCAAGTCGTTTGTTGGATATTAACGATATACTGCATTTCTTTACCCAAAAAAGTATCCATATATTGACTCGGAGGTTGTCCGCCTGCATTGGCGATAGCGGTATAATATCCGCTCGGATCTTGCCCTGAAATATTGACACTACAATCATGTTGTTCATCAATCTGAAAGGCTAAAGAAGAATTAGGATTACCCAACTGGATGGCGAGCGGATCAGAAAATGTTTCCGAGGATTTTAATTTATCGGGATAAGCATTTTTCAGGAAACGTCCAATCCAGCCTGATTCAGGTTGTTTTCCTACGGGGTTACCATCTCCTCCGGTCAGCCACAAATCCGTGGATTTAAAATGAGAGCGATCCACATTGGGATAAGCAACCGACTGTACAATGGCGACTTGTCCATTATCATATTGATTCTTCATGGCTGATAAAGCTGGGTGTAACCCTAGTTGCTGCTGTTCGGGCAGGGTTTGGTCTAAGGGTATGAGAGCCTTTTCAGGAATATGGATAGTGGGTCTTATCTTGGCATAAAGATCATATTGGTTCCAAGGGATTAAGGTATTCAAACCATCGTTACCTCCTTTAAGTTGGATCAAGACCAATACATTTGAATTTTCTCGGCAGTGATTCAAGCTGGCAGGTTCAAACACATTTACATGCAGCTTATTGAGTTTGAGCGCCAATGGGCTTAAGCCTGCCAATGAAAGTAAATAATTAAAACGACGACGTTTCATGGTATAAAGATTTACATGACTTGATATTCTGGAGCATTTATGATTCCTGTAATTAATCGTTCCAATGGAGGAGTAATGTTATCGGTGTTTCCTGTTTTTTCAAAAATTTTCCATTCTGATTGCCACACTTTTTTAGTATAGCCATCCAAAAATACGCTGTGTAAAAAATAGTCAAATCTATCTTGCGGTAATGGCAGAGGAAGTAAATATTTTGTTAAGGTTTTTACCACAGTTGTTGCATCACTTGGTTTAGGAATATTATTTTTAATAAAAGAAACGATATTGAGCTGTACCATGCCCATGTCCTCTGGATCATTTTTCTTTTTCAATAATGTTTTTATCATTTGGTAGCGACCAACAATTGAGCTGGAATTGATCCAGCCTTTGCTGTAACTGGGCGCCTGATAATAAGGAGGATAACCTGCAACATCTTGTGGCTGAAATGGCTGGAATCCCATTGAAGCAGTATATATGTTTTCCAACAAACCTCTCCGGAACCAATAGACATAATGTGCTTTAGGTTCTTTCTCCGGATCAGGAACAGCGACCTCAAAGAAACTCAGGGTTTGCAGGCTAAGTTCTAGGGGCGATTTGCATATACCACCAATGAATTGAATGGTTTCTGGATTTTTACTACTGCCTAAAAAATGTTGGCTCCTCAATAATTTTTCCAGTACGGGTTTTAATTCATAATCATTTTTTAACAATATGTTTGCAAGGGGCGTGATTATCTTTGTTTCTACAAAATCATTGATTTCATGGTGTACAAAAAAGCGATACATCTTACGACAAATATTTTGGGCTGTAGCCTGTTGTCGGAAAATCATTGTTACAAAATCGCTTAATTCTCGCCACATTTCCTCTTCCGTGACAGCCCCTTTTATTTTGGTGTGTTGGAAGGCATTGCTGAATATCTTGTTGGTATTGTCATGATACTCAATAGCTGCTTCACCCCGATTGGGTTTGTCCATGAGAATATCATTGGATACGAGATTGGCACCATTTAAGTTTTTGGGGCCTTTGACAAATCCGGTTAAAAGTCTAGCCGCAGTACGCACATCCTCTTCAGTGTAAGTGGTATAGTCCTCGGCAGCTTTATGCGCGCCTTTCCCAATGGTAAATAATTCAAAAAACTCGCGGGCAAAATTTTCGTTGGGATTATCTTTAGAGTTGGTATAATTATCCAGAAATTCTAACATCGCATTGTCTACCACCATTTCCAAGGCTAACTTTTTGTAATTGCCTGTAGCATATTTCGATAAAAGTTGTAGATAGTCAAACAGGTGATGGGGTTGTACATTTTCTGTATTGTATTGGATGGCGAAACAAGTATGCAAAAAGAAGCTAAGTTTGGAGCGGATAGAAGTATCGTTTTTCGCTTCATTAATCCACCAACCCAAAATATATTTTTTTTGTTTACCAATTTTTGACCCGCCCGCACGAAAAAGTTTCTTAGGTTTCCCCCGATGAACATTTATGAAAGGCTGACCGTTTTTGTGGTCTATGGGTTCCGGAATTGTAAAGTCAGAAACATCCAATAAATGCGCGATAGCTTCTTGTGCTGTTTTGTCCGCAAAATCCTGAATTAAATCTATCTTTAAAGCATAGGTCGTTCTACGGAGCAAGTGCGTTGCCCTGTGGATACCTAATTTTCCTCGATATGTTTTTAGTGGATTATTCAAAATAAAATTTATATATTATATGATGCACTTTGTCATAAAGATACAAATAGTTTTTTTGAAAACTCAATATCTTTTCCAAGTAAATAATACCACAAACCGTTCCCAAAAATAATAAAACCAATATCGGTCTACCTTTACCGGAAAAGCCAATAAAGCAATCCAAAAACGTTGGGATAAAGGAACCTCTGATTGCCATTCCTCAGAAACTTTAATCTTACTATTTTTATGAAAGCGCATAGGGTTCCCTTTTAAATGATGATAAGGTTTTTTAGCCCAATCCAAATCTATAACGACATCATGTAAGCCTATAAAGTCGAGGATTTTTTGTACCATTACTTTAGGCTGGTTTGCTAACTTTTCATAACGCATAGTCAACATGTTTCTATCTGCAACAGATTGTGCGACGGCTTTATAAAAAGAAGGATAATAATGGGCAACATCCCACCAATCATGATCGCGCTTTGTCCAAGAATGCACCACTGCTTGGGGCTTTCTAAATAATCGGATCGGTATAATGTGAAAACCTGCTTTTCGCAATTGTACAAAGCGGCTGACAATCTTGGAAGAATCTATAATGATAGAACATCCTGAAACAGATTGAATTGCTTGGAATAAAGCTTTATTATGCAAAATTAATTCTTCCTCGTTTTCGGATTCTACGCTTAATGTCTTCAAAGTAAGTTGGTAATGTTCCGTTAAATACCGTTCTATCTTTTCCCAAAATGGACAACTGGAATAAGCCAACTTATTGCAACTACACCGACCTTTTTGTAAGGCATCAACCCGTGAAGGATGCTTGGAAAAAATAAACAATTCGCCTGCCCCGTAAATGCCTTTTTGATTCCCTAACAATAAGGAAAGTAAAGTGGAGCCACTGTAAGAAGGGCAAAGCGGATATAATATGGTAATCATTTTTTTTTCCAATCCAATTCATTTTAGAGGCCGATAAGTTTTTTATACCAAGGTTTATAAACCCCATGCTCTATGGCTTTTCTCCTGAACCATTCTCCTTTTTCTCCGGCAATCAATTTCCCTTTCAATGGATTTTTATATCCTGCTTTTTTGAATAGTACGGTATAATGTCCAGTGATTACTTCATCCAGTGTTTCCAAACTATACATCGGATTTTTAACATTGCCATGATGCTTCAAAGGGTAATTGTATCCTTTTCCCAATTGGAGGAAATTGAAATCCGAAGCCAACAAAGTAGCCGAAAAATTGCTTTGTTCGAGAAATCTATGCTTGAAAAAAGAAGCATCTCGTTGCCACAGCTGTTCAAAATTATCACATGCCAATTGGAAATAATTCGCACTGCGTTTAACCACGATCAAACCACTATTGTAATAGGCCAATATCCTTTGATGATCAACAATGGTATGTACATATTGATTCAAGGAAATTTTTAAAACTTCTTGAATTTTTTTCCAGTAAAGATATGCCTCATCGTTTTCTATTACTGCTAAACCTATTTTACGGAAAACAGGTATCATCGCAACATCATGATTGCCCATCTCATAAAAAGCCGTCGGCTCCTGCCAGACAACACTATCGCTATCCATAAACACGAGGATTTCACTATCTAAGTGTTTTTCAGCATGTGCACAAACATAAATCTTATTGGCAAGTGCATAATCTGTGTGATTTATATTTAGAGGAATGTCGATGTAATTTACTTGGTGTTTTTCAAAAAAAGAAAGGGTCGCTTTTGTAACTCGAAGTCCTTTTCGAGGTTGATAACTATAAATAGGAACATCCTTGAATCTGCCTCCGAATTGACGGATGGATTCAATTAGCATCTTTGATTGTCCTTCTAAAGATCCCCGTTCGGTATTGATGATCAGACTAATGCGATCCATGCATTTTTAATTTGATGTTTGTTTTGTGTAACTATTTTTTATCTGCGACGATTAAAAAATGGGTTCTTATTTTGGGGAAAAGCTTTGCGAGAAAATTGGTTGCATAATATTTCTTCAGGCGCTCGTTCTTCTTCGAAGTATAAAACACTTGTTTTGGGGTTGTTCCTGTTTTTTGCAAAAATTCTTTAACTTGATTAACAGTATATACACGAGTGTGGCCCATATGTCCAAATCGTTCCAGTTTTGAAAATTCTTTATACGGATCATCAAACCCTTGGCCCCTTATCATGCCTTTTATTCTCATGGCATTATAAAGATTCGGCGTTTGCAGGAGCAGTGTGCCGCCACTTTTTAAAACCCTTGAGATTTCTTTAAGCGTATTGATGGGGTTAATCCGGAGGTGTTCAAACACTTCAAAAAAAACAATCAAGTCAAATGTTTCCTCTTCGAATGGCAAAGGTTCTTGCTCTATATTACAAGCCAAGACCTCTAGCTGATGTTTTTGAATAAATTTTTCAAACCGTTGTGGTGCCAAATCAATAGCTGTGACTGCTAACCCTGACCTTTTCATAAGGTAAGTAAAATGAAAAGGTGCAGAGCCTATTTCTAAAATTTTGCCACCGGTATAAAATTTTTTCACGAATGCTAAATCGGAAAGATATCTGTTTTTATTTCCCTCAAAATAATTTTTTGACCAAGTCCGTATCTTTGCTTCTGCAAGCGGTAAATCTTTCTCTAGGTCAGCATATATGTCTTGTATATTATCCATACTATTTATTTTCGACAACAGTTAAGAGTCGATTATCACTGGGAGCAATATCATTTAGCTGCTGTTTTATTCCAGAAGGCCAAAGAATTTCAACTGAATTTATTTTACTTGCATCACCCAGTCCAAAATAAAGTGGCAAACTACTTTGTGCCAAATATCCCGATTTGCCATCATGTACTTTTGTGTAGGTATGGTTCGCTGTTTTGACTGTAACAACAGCACCCAAGCCATCTCGGTTCGATGTTGTACCTTGTAATTTTATTTTCAAAAATTGCACTTCTTTTTTCTCAGAAAGATCGCTGATTAAAACCATAGGTTTGTCATTATACTCGTTGGTAACAATATCCA
>JAHDGC010000433.1 GCA_020627865.1 Saprospiraceae bacterium
TCAGCATACCCCGATGCTCTGCGTCGGAAAACATTATAATGTTTAGCCTTGTGGGTCGGGGTAGTTCATTTTTAAATTTATGGAAGTGTCTGATACTGCAACGTATGTGATCATTAGAAACTATGGATTTAAGCAAAAGGGGGATGAACTTTTGCAGGCGATCAAAGATGGAACGGGGGGATTCACAACAGTTTTGGATGGGCTAAAGGCTTATCTGGAACATGGGATACAGTTGAATTTAATTCAGGATAAATTTCCTAAAGAAGTAAGTCAGCATGGTAGCTAAATACTGTGCATAAAAGTAAATTTTATAAATATGAAAATAAATACAAAACCTTGTCATGTAATTCAATTGTATAGTAATTCATACACGTACGGTAAGGCATATAAAGATTATGGCGCTAGAAAGGAATTTGTGGTATGGAAAACCGAAATAGCATCCAAGACTTTTTTTGATGAAAAAATATGGATCAGTCAAGATGCTTATGAGAACAGGGTTGGCGTTCTTGACAATTTAATTGTGCTTTTAGATACGAATTTGGGGACTTATGAGGATTATCTGAATTTAAATAGGTTAAATGATAATGTGGTGGACGACGAAGAGAAGGGTTTGTCAATTTATAATCAGGAAATGCAAGCACGCAAGAAATTGCTTTTAGGGAAACTCGGAAATGTTCGTACTAAGGTTGAAATTTTTACATTAAAATTGGCGGAAGAAATTGAACTCTCTATTGATTGGGATTACTGGACGATAGGTGACCCTGAAAGGGAGAATTTTAAAATTGCAGAATTGAAGAAAGATTGTCCGGTCAATATAAAAATTGATGGGAAAAGGGATTTTTCGTCAACGGGGAGAAGAAAAAGAACGTTTATTGAAAATAATTATGTTCTAGAGTATAAAGGAATGGTTAATGAAGTTGAGGTGCTTAAAGGAGAGGAAAGCTTCACGAAGGTGATTCCGAAAAATGTGAAAGAGATTAATTTGATGAAGTATTTGAAATGAGTATGGTGTATAGCAGGATATGATATCAACTGAACTTAATTAAACTAGGCGGAATGTAGCAATTAATCTTAATTTGTCTGAACTTCTTAGTGACTCAAGGGAACCCATTGTTGATTTATCCGTTCAAGATATAAGAAATAAACTCAGATAAAATAAAAAACATGCCAATACCAAAACATGATGAAATTCGAGTTCCTGCATTGGAATTGCTTAATGATTCAAAAAGAAGTTTAAAATTGAGAGAGTTTGAATTGCCGTTAAGTAAGCATTTTAAACTCACGGAAGATGAGTTAACCCAAATGTATGATTCCGGAAATGGTCCAGTATTTTACGATCGAATATCGTGGGCTTTGAGTTATTTAAATATGGCTGGATTGGTACAAAAACCAAGAAGAGGAACATACGAAATATCTGAGGAAGGGATTAAGTTGTTAAGTACACCTGAGAAAGTGAATGCTTATATAAAAAAAGAAGTTGAGAAAAAAGAACCTGGGGAAGAGACAAGCAACAAAGAAGAAATACTTTATGAAAAAAATTCAGGGTTGACACCCCAAGAGAAATTGTATGTCTCGTTTGATAAAATAAAACAAACAATTTACAATGAAATCTTGGATACCATTTTGAGTAAATCACCAAAAGAGTTTGAGAAATTGGTTGTTAATTTACTCCAGAAAATGGGCTATGGTGGAGAAATTAAAAATTCAGGATTGGTGACACAATCTACAAATGATGGAGGAATAGATGGTATTATAAAAGAAGATATATTGGGCTTGGGCAGGATATATATTCAGGCAAAAAGATATCATAGGGATAATTCTGTTGGTAGGCAGGAAATCCAAAAATTTGTAGGGGCGTTAGCGGTGGCCCAATCCAATAAAGGTGTTTTTATTACAACGAGTCATTATACTAAAGGTGGAGTAGAATATGCAAATAGTCTAAATGGTGCAACAACATTAGTACTGATAGATGGTAAGCAATTAGCAGAATACATTTATGAATTCAACTTGGGTATGCAAACAGAACAAATCATAAGGATAAAAAAATTAGATAGTGATTATTGGGATAATATGCAAGATGATTGATTTTTAGGATTCAATTGATTATCTTTCTGCCTGATGTGTCTTAGGCAGAAAAGGATTTTTTTTGTCGATTAATTTTTAACCTATACTAAATATTATAACATGCTATTTGATGAATTAAATGAATATAAGCATACCGATCATTTTTTTTATAATAAAGATCGTGACTTGGGGGAAGTCTGTAATGCTCCCAAAGACGCAAGTGGCGTATATCTAATACTTGAACTTAAAAATGGAAGAATCACCTTGGTGTATATTGGATGTTCCGGTACATTGACGAGTGATGGAGAACTGCGACATGGAAAAGGAGGATTGTTTGATAGCATCGTCAATGGAAAACAATTTGGCGATGCAAGAAAGGTTTCATGGCGAAATAAATTGATTGAAGAGGGGATTGAGGCACTAGATATTTATTGGTATGAAACTTTTAACGATGACATTCAACATATTCCGAGTTTTGTTGAAGGCTTATTGTTGCAAATGCATTTTGATGTTTATGGTAGGCTTCCTGCTTGGAATATGGAGTATTAGAAACTAAAAATGTGATTGTATTTAAATTGAAAACTAATATGAAAAGTTATACTTCATTTCAAAGTAGAAAAAAATCGACAGGTGCAATATTGGATGTATATGAAAAAACGATTGAAGAATTGAAAGCATTGTTGCGGGAAATGGCGGATGCTGAATTGTTGGAGATAAAAGATGCTGAAACAAAGGATGAGGATTGTAAATCAATTCAAACCATATTGGCACATGTTGTGAATTCAGGAATTGGATATGTAAATTATATTCGGATTCATCAAGGAAAGGAAAAGATAATAACGGGGCGAAGATATTACAAGGAGGTGAAAAACTATGTCGAGGATTTAGAACAACTATTTTTATACACAGAAGAAGTGTTGAAAGACGTTTTACCAGAGTCAATGGAAGAGCAAAAAGAGGAGAAAAAGATGCACGTAAGGTGGGGGCAAAAATATGATATTGAACAATTGATGGAACATGCGATCGTTCACGTGATGAGGCACCATAGACAGATTGAAAAATTTCTGAATATTTAGCATTAAAAAGGACTGTGATTAAATGGATGCATATAGGTTTGGCATTCTGTCTAATTCGTAGAATATGAATTGCCCATAATGGTGTACGGCATGGCTGTGTTGCCTATGCTGTGGCACAATCTTATTGTGATATATGTTTTTGTGAATGTATTGTTGTATTTTAATTTATCCTAAATGGCTCAAAAGTTTTTCCATTATATTTATAAGCTCCCTTATCCTGTGTGTTGACCCATAGGGTGCCATGATTATCCATGTAAATGGAATGGAGCAAAACATTTTTCCCGCTCTCTTTTATAGGATGTGGTGTAAGCGTTTTTCCATTATTTTGCCAGACACCATGATCATAAGTTACCATCCAGATGTCCTTGTTGTTGTCTGTTGCCATAGCTAAGAAATACAACATTTGTCCTTCATGATCTATCCCAGTTTCTCGTTTATAATTTATAGAATTCAGTCCATTATTCCGTGAATTATCAGGCAAGATTTTATACTTATAATTGGCATTGCAAATCCAAAAATATCCATCTTTGTCTTCTGCTATAGAACGGATACCGAACGCCCCGCCTTCAGGTGTTTCAGTTAATTGTTGCTCATACATCCAAGTTATTTTTTGTCCATTATAACAATAAATGCCCATGCTGGCGGTGCCAAACCACATATGTCCTTTTCTGTCTTTGTAAATCCGATAAATTCCATATGGACTGAATGAAGCATTCGGATATTGGGTATAAAATTCATCTTCCATTTCGTTTTTGGGAAATTGTAAATAATATAAATTTTTCCCGTCAAAGCGATACGGCCCCTTTTTGTCCCAGCCCATACTGAACCATAAATCATCTTGTTCCAATTTCCATTCCTGCTGGGCAATATTATTTTTTATGACTTCTAATGTTACAAACGTTTGTCCATCAAATTTAGAGATTCCTTTAGGGGTGTCAAAATACAAATTGCTATTTTTATCTTCTTGGATCGTTATAATCCTGTTGCTGATGAGTCCGTCTGCTGTGTTGAAAAGGCGAAGCGTTTTTTCATCATATTGATAAACGCCTTTGTCTTTGCTTGCAAACCAGTAGTTGTTTTTTTTATCTTGGTAAATTAATACTGCCTTCGAATCAAGTTCGTGAACTATATTGCCGATGGATTTTTGTATAAGTGCTGTAGGCCTGCTTTCCGTTTTGATTTGTCCTTTGCAGGAAAAGAGTATACTTATTATTCCGGTAATCAAGACCGTTTTGGATATTATTTTTTGTAGTACCATACTTTGTACTTGAAATACTTTTAAATTTGTTATTTATTGTTTATTTACCTCAAATACAATTTAAAACATAAAAATGGCAAAAAAGAAAACGGTGTCAGGATTTCGGGAACAATGGGAGGCTTTGCAAAGTTTGCCCCGTTTTTTTCGGATGATTTGGGAAGCCAGTAAATGGATGACGGCAGGGAATGTGATTTTAAGAATCATAAAGGCGGCGATTCCACTAGCGGTATTGTGGGTTGGAAAAGAAATCATTGATGAGGTCATCGCTTTGATCAATAATCAGGAAGCGGATCATTCTTGGTTGTGGCTCATGCTAGGCGTAGAGTTGGGGCTTGCTGTTGTTTCCGATTTGATTAATCGCGGGATTATTTTGATGGACAGTTTGTTGGGAGATTTGTATGCCAATAAAACTTCAGTTCAATTGATACAGCATGCTGCTAGGTTGGATTTGTATCAGTTTGAAAATCCTGATTTTTATGACAAATTGGAACGGGCCAGAAGGCAAACGACGAACCGTAGCGTTTTGATGACACAGGTGCTCAGCCAAATGCAGGATACAATTACGGTAATATTTTTAGGTATCGGATTGGTGGCCTTCAATCCTTGGCTAATTCTTATTTTGATCTTGGCCGTGATTCCAGCATTCATGGGCGAGACGCATTTTAATCACAAGACTTATTCGCTTACCCGAAGTTGGACGCCGGAAAGGCGGGAGTTGGATTATCTTCGTTATATTGGTGCCAGCGATGTTACGGCAAAGGAAGTCAAGATATTTGGCTTGGCCGATTTTTTGGCAGATCGTTTCCAGTTTCTTTCTGACAAATATTATCATGCGAATAAAAATATTGCTGTTCGAAGAGCGATGTGGGGCAGTTTCCTTTCTTCCTTAGGTACCCTTTCTTATTATGGTGCTTATGTTTTTATTATTATACAAACCGTAAGTGGTGTGCTTACTGTTGGAACCATGACCTTTTTGGCAGGTTCTTTTTCCCGTATGCGAGGGATGCTGCAAGGGATCATGAGTCGGTTTTCGAAGATTGCGGAGGGGGCACTTTACCTACAAGACCTTTTTGATTTTTTTGCGATTAAGCCTTCCATTGCTACGGTGCAAAGTGCTAAAAAAGTTCCTACAAAAATCAGTCGAGGATTTGAATTTGAAAATGTATCTTTCAAATATCCGGGAACCGAAATTTGGGCAATTCGAAATTTGAGTTTTCATTTGAAGCCGGGAGAAAAGCTGGCACTGGTCGGAGAGAATGGCGCGGGGAAAACTACAGCCGTAAAGTTGCTTGCCCGGTTGTATGAGCCGACAGATGGGCGCATATTGTTGGATGGTATTGACCTTAAGGATTATAATCTTGATGACTTACGCCAAAATATTGGCATTATTTTTCAGGATTATATTCGTTTTCAGATGAAGGCGTCGGAGAATATTGCCATTGGCAGCATTGAGGAAAGGGAAGAGATGAGGATGATTGAAACGGCGGCGGTGAAGAGCTTGGCAGATACCGTTATAGAAGGTTTGCCGGGGAAGTACAGCCAAATTTTAGGGAAGCGGTTTTCGGGCGGAGTAGATTTGTCTGGCGGGCAGTGGCAAAAAATTGCATTGGCTAGGGCCTATATGAGAGAGGCGCAATTATTGATTTTGGATGAACCGACCTCGGCTTTGGATGCGCGTGCAGAGCATGAGGTGTTCTTGCGTTTTGCAGAATTGATCGAAGGGAAATCTGCGGTTTTGATTTCGCATCGTTTTTCTACGGTACGGATGGCGGATAAGATTTTGTTTTTGGAGCAGGGGCAGAAGTTGGAGTATGGTTCGCATAAAGAATTGGTGGCAAAAGGGGGGAAATATGCGGAGTTGTTTGCTTTACAGGCGCAGGGGTATTTGGGATGATTTTTGTAGAAATCATATTTGTGTATATTTTGTTATTTCTACTGTTGACGAAATAAAAATGAACTTAAAATCAAGTGTTATTTTCGACTTACCTCATTATGTATTTATTTTCTACTGATAAGGCCTAACGCTTGGATTCATTCATACTTGCTATTTACTTTTTACAATACTAA
>JAHDGC010000434.1 GCA_020627865.1 Saprospiraceae bacterium
GAGGTTATATTCAAGCTATACAACTTTTTAGTACGCATATTTTCAGGCACATCTTGCTTGACAATCCGCCAGGCAATACCCTCTACAATAGCCGTTTTCCCCACACCGGGTTCGCCAATAAGAATCGGGTTATTTTTCTTCCGCCGGGATAGAATATGCAACAAGCGACGGATTTCCTCATCTCTTCCTATAATCGGATCAAGCTTTCCAGATTCTGCCAATTCATTCAAATTGGTCGCGAACTTGGCCAAAGCATTATATTTATTTTCACTATGCTGGTCTGTAACCTTATGCCCCTTCCGCAGTTCCTTGATGGCCTCTAAGATTCCTGTTTCTGTTGCGCCCAGATTTTTTAAAATCTCTGCACCTTTCCCTGGCCCCTTTACAATACCTAGCAACATCAGCTCAATAGAAATATAGCTGTCTCCCATTTCTGGCAAGGACTGTTTAGCTAGACTAAGGGCTTTATTAGCTTCCTTCGTCAAAAACTGTTTCTTGGTATCTTTTACCTTGGGGTAAGTTTGAATAGCAGTATCCAGATCTTTTTGTAGAACTGGGATAATCACATTCATCTTTTTAAGTAAAAACTCAGCAACGCTCTGATCCGTTTCTATGATACCCTTTATCAAATGAGGAGTATCAACGGTTTGCTGATCATTGCCAGCCGCTATTCGTTGTGCTTTCAGGATAGCTTCCTGTGCTTTTATGGTAAAATTATCGTAGGTCATAACATCTAATCTAATAACAAAAATCAAATATAGGTAAAGAATTTATTTAATTTGTATTTGTCAGATGCTTTTTCTATAAAGTACTGTGCAAGTAAGTGCGAGTTCCCTTACTTCTTCGACGAAAGCCTTAGCATCTCACACGAATCAATCTTAGCCTCAAAATCAGTATCGAGGGATACCTTAAAGTGTGGCAACAAATCAATTGCAAAGCCAGCTTGAAAGATCACATTTTGCATCGGAGGGACAGAATCATTAGATATGAGCACGTGGCGGGCTTGATAAAGCGTATCCACGACGTCTCCCATAACATAAAGCGTATCCGGACAAGGATCAACACAAGCAGGTATAATATCCTCAATACTTAGATCACAGGCAGAATCCCCATCAGAAATAAGAACACTATAGGTTGTATCCTGATCCATTGAGGGGAAAATATACATGCCTGTATCCGCAAGAACTTGGGCCATTCCGATATTGGGCGTAATCATAAAATCCATTCCCATTGTTGGAGAGCCAATATCCGTAACTGTAACAATTAGTGCACTTGTGTCACAATCATATGCAGCTGTAGCTGTTGGTGGGCTACAACATTGCATCTCGGCACTACCTGCCCATTCCGTACCATCGTCTTGGAGGATCATGTCATTCCAATTGATATCAAACATGAAAGTACAGGAATCAACGGTGCCTAATGCTGTAAATATAATTTGGGTGATCCCTCCCGATGATGCAATATCCTCATCTGTCATTTGGAGAAAAAATATAGAATCGTGTGCTACTGCACCAATTCGTGCAATCGTATCAGTACTGCTATAGAAGCTTCCTTCTCGTCCTTCGGTGGATAAGCTCCAAGTAACACATTCAAAGTCGGTCAT
This sequence comes from Saprospiraceae bacterium, assembly GCA_020627865.1. Taxonomy (GTDB): domain Bacteria; phylum Bacteroidota; class Bacteroidia; order Chitinophagales; family Saprospiraceae; genus JAHDGC01. The sequence continues at coordinate 1,604 of JAHDGC010000434.1, forward strand.
AGTGGGGCTGGTTAGCTTTATGGGGATATAAACTGCTGATGGGGATGGGTTAGGACTTGCACTGATTGCTGACTCACAATAGACGACAGGATTTGCTGAATCTCCTATAGGATTGTAATCCAGAAATTGAGCCTGAAGATTAATCTCGTCACATAAAGAACTACAGTCAGTACAACTACAGATATTTTCTCCCACATCACATGAGGTGTTATTGTTACATGGAATAGTTTCAGAGACCTCCAGACAAAATGTGCCGATATTCCCATTATATCCATGAACTTGGATGTAATAAGTATCTCCTGGGGTTACTAAGGTCACAGGAATCTCCGACAGTCTGTTGTTGTTATCTATATCTCCACTGCATCCGATTTGGGTTAATGCCGTAAAATTATCTCCTGGGCATGGGATACCCTCGTAGAGAGCTATTTCTGTATCCGAAAGGATGCCTCCGGGAAAGTTAGTGGAAATAGAAACAGCACCGCTAGCTGGCGCTTCAAAGGCAAACCAGACACTTGAAAAAACGGAACTATCCCAGCAGGCACCGCTTGGTTCTCCAGACTGAGGACTCGCCCCAAAATTATTATAGGGATGTAATCCATTGCAATTTGGCATAGCATCTAAAGGGCTAACCGTCAATAAGATGGTATCACACAAGTTATTGTTTGACGGCTGTGCGAAAAGATGGGAATTTATTAGTAGAAAAATAAAGCAGCATGCGTAGATTAGATTGTTCATAGTAAACTTTTTCAGATGGTTTTAGTAAAAAATATCTCTTATTGTTATGCATCTGTTGATATTGTAAACATATTCAAAGTTAATAAAATATATCTGAAAAGGAAACTCAACAGAGGGCTTTGTTGGGTTTAGGCTGTTTGTAAGCTTAAAAGAAAAGCTTTGCCCAAAATGAGTTGGGCAAAGCTTTTGATTTAAAACTATAGATGCAGCTTAATCAAGATTGGACAAAAAAGCTTTGTCGGATTTTTTCTTCATTTGTGCACTGTTCGTTAAAGTAGATTTTTTCCCGAATGGCTGTAGATTTATAGTTTGTTTCTTGGCAGCCTTTAATGATTTCATATTAATGCTATTGACCATATTTTTGATGCCCCTGTTAATTCTCATGGCGCCACCACAACCATCAATGAAAGCATGAAATTCAGCTCCTAGCATAACACAGAAATTCGGATCCATGTCAATATAGTCAGTTGCATCATAATCAACCACAGCGGATGAAGTGATGGTTTGAGTAGATCGAATCCAGTCTTGTGATTCTGTATCGACAGTGCCACTTTCCGTACCCGATAAAACGATCATTGAGCCACAGTCGGCAGGGCAACAATTCAAGAGCACCTCATCTACAAAAAGAAATGTGCTCCCTGTCGCATCTTCTGTTACCGTAAATACAACATCCACTGATCCTAACATTGGAGCCGGATCAGGAATAGAAATCAATCTCCAATTTAAGCCTGCCAATGCAGCAAAGTCAGCAGTATTCATAACAACCGTACCTCCAATGCTCAACTCAATTGTATGCGATGCCTGTGTCAGGGGCAAGAATACCCAGAAGTACAAAGTATCATTTCCGGTAAGGTTAACCGTTTGGGTGATAGAAGTCGTAACGGTATCTCCAAATCCACCTAAAAACGCACTATAAGTACCACTCAGGGCTAGGGTGCTATCTATGACAGGAGCACCAGTAGGGGTGCCGTCACCGTTTACGGATGATTCTGTCCAAGAAGCATTAGGAGAGCCGAGTTCAAACCCGCCATCCGCAATGACATCCGTACATCCAGGTCCGGCGGTCAGACAATCACCATAAAAGTTTGGATTGTTGAAAAAACCAACAGTACATCCGTCAGTAACACCATCAGATGCTTGTAGATCCCAAACTTCAGTTTGGTTCGGTAGGACGAAGGTATAACTTCCTGCTGCTGTAATGAGCTGCGGATTAAGATTGCCTGGCTGAAATGACCATGTGAAACCAGCAGAACCTGACGTTGGAATCCCTGGATCAGTAACATCAATCGTTACAGTACCCGCCGCACAATCATAAGAAACAAAAGAGGCGTCGGGCGGTGCACAAACACCAGGGCAACTGCTAGCAACATCTGTATTCCATTGATTTAAAGTAGGAACATTGATGGCTAGTGAAGAACTACATTCGCCAAGGCCTGTTGTCGTATCTGTAACCGTAACCGTAACGGTACCGCCAGAAGCATCTACATCCGCTTGGGTTAATTCCACATAAAATACAACAAAACTGGTAGTGCTTGTAATTGGACTTAAGTTCGTTCCATCACTTTGGGAAAGGATGCCATGAGAGGTAGCAACATCATATGCCGGAACACAAGATAAGGTGGTTGCAATAGCTATAGGAACGTATATCTTTTCTGGAATAGGATTCGTGGAGATCGGAATAAATGTTGAATCTGCACAATAAGCAAACCCGCCTGTAGTACTGATTGCTGGGCCTCCGGTACTGAAATCAATGAACGGGATATCAATCGTGGGACAATCACAATCTCTATTACAGGAACAATAATTTTCGCCGTCAGCGGTATCGCATGTCAGGTTTCCACAGGTCGGTGGCGTACAAGAAGCAGCCCCATTACACTGGACAGATAAATTACCTCCATTAACTTGGTTTTCAGCACCACCACAAACTGTGGAAGTGTTAATAACAATTAAATAATCGCCGCTCGCACTTGCTGTAAACGTTAAGCTACAGTTGCCGGATATCGACCCATCAACTGTAGAAATTCCAGTTCCGTCATAAGGACCAACAGCTAATTCAGGTACCCAAGAACCAGCTCCTGCTCCAGTGCAAATATCAACAGTATATGAATTTCCTTCGATAACGCCATAAAAAACGTATGCTTCACTCGACCAAACTTCGAAAGCTGTAATAGTATAAACAGTTCCGCAGTTCGGATCACATGGAGCAATTCCATTTGGCATTACAGTATTTAAGTTCGTATAAGGCCCTCCATTAAAGGTAGTGCATTGTGCATGCCCGTTAATACTAAATGATAAACTAAAAAGCATTAAACAAAACATGGAAAACATCTTATTCATAGTGAAATTTTTTAGTGGGTTTTTGAAATTACCCTCTGTGTTAGTTAGAATTAATTTGAAACAGTGCATTTTTTGATTTTAGTGTGAATAAATTGGATTTAGGAATTTATAAACTATACAACAAGTATTGCATAATTTATAAAATGGATATTTTGAACAATTCCTTTTCGTAGAATGGCATAGGAATACCTCTTATAGTAAGCTAAGACTATAAGACAGTGCTGATTTCCAATAGATTTTTCGTATTGAGAATTTGATTTACATTCAGAAGACTTTGAATTTTTCTAAAGGTAAATCAATTCCTAAAAGGAGATTTAAAGCTTTTTTCTTAGGTATTAAAAGCTAAGGCATGAGGAAAAATAGCAAGTAAAGATGTATATCTTATTTTTCCCTCATGTAAAATAAGAGGTTGATTAATTTATTTACTCAAAATGTTTAAAAATATAATAGGCCTCTGGGCACAAGTGCGATTTGGCTTCAGTGACCTGATAGTGCTTATTTTACAATCAAAGATAATAAAATAATATTTGAAAAAGAAATTATAAGATGGGTTTTTGTAATTTTCTGTAATTATATTTATTCGTTTTTTGAGTATATTCTAATTTATTGTATCACTAATTTACGCAGATTCTAGAAATTTCTCATCCCCGCACATCCTTACGATTTTGGGGTGGAAAGAAGCTAAAACCTCCACAAGGTCTGCTTGTGCAGCCATTACTTGATGTATATCTTTGTACGCTTGTGGAGATTCATCTAATCCAGAACCTATAACTTCTACACCAGCATCTTGTAGAAAACGGGCTACAGCGCTTGGGTCAAGTTCATTTTTTGCACGGGTTCTTGACATGCGTCTTCCCGCTCCATGTGCGGCAGAATTCAAGGATGTGCGCTCCCCTTTTCCACGCACAATAAAACCAGGAGAGGCCATAGAACCTGGGATAATTCCCAATACACCTTTGCCTGCCGGTGTTGCTCCTTTCCGGTGGACAATAATCTCATTACCAAGGGCATCCTGCTCTTTCCAAGCGAAATTGTGGTGGTTCTCTACCATCGTAAGTGGCTGTTCTCCCAATGTTTTTGCTATCCGTGCATGGATTTGGTGGTGGCAAGCGGAGGCATAATCTCCTGCTAAATTCATAGCCAGCCAGTATTCTTGTCCCAATTCCGAGTCCAAATCCAACCAGGCCAGGTGTCGGGCTTCTTTTGGAAGTTTACAAACCTGTGTGGCAAGCTTGGTATAATGACGGGCAATCTGACCACCAAATCCACGAGAGCCGGAGTGAGAAAGTAAGGCTAAATATTGTCCGGCAGGAAGCCCTAACTCATTTTGGTCTTCCAAAACTTCCGTAATCCCGAACTCCACAAAGTGATTGCCTCCCCCAGAAGTACCGATTTGCTCCCTAGCTTTTGATTTTAGGGTTTTCAACAATGAAATCTCCTTGAAAAGAGGGTTGGTCAGTACTTCGTGACCTATAGGACGCTTGAATGTCGCTCGCCCAAAACGGGTGTTATCCTTTAAGATCGTTTTCAACGTTGCTTTCTTTTCTGTAAGCATATTAGTTGAAATACTAAAAATACTCATACACATCCGGCAACCGATATCCATCCCTACTCCATACGGAATTACACTGTTCTTAGCCGCAAGGACGCCCCCGATAGGCAAACCATAACCCTGATGGGCATCTGGCATCAAAGCACCCCCAACAGCAACAGGTAGCCGCATGGCCGTTTCCATTTGTTGGCTTGCTCCTGCTTCAATACCTGCTGCGCCGTATACCT
>JAHDGC010000435.1 GCA_020627865.1 Saprospiraceae bacterium
CCTGTTCCTGCGGACACGCAGGCAGGTCATTATGTAAATGGCTTACAAATATTACTACTTTTTTGCCTGATTACCTATTAAGCTATAAACTGCTGACCTGCCTGCGTTTCTCTTGGAAGGCAGGTTAGCAAGGGCAAATTTTACTTTGACCTTTTTAATCCTGACTGCATAACACAGTCAGGCAGGTTTTACTTGTTTGCTAATGTACTAAAATGATAAATTATGATCTTTTTGTTCCAAAGGAAAATTATGCTATTAGTTGTTTGCTGCATCATAATTATGTCATCGTTATATGGAGCGGAATCGAAAATTGATAGCCTGAAATGTATTTTGCAACAATATGATAACGGAGATACTTCTCAAGCTCATGTACAGACGATTATTGAACTGGGAGATGCCTTATGGTGGGAAGGAGAACTTTGGGCTGGAGTTGAAACTTTCAAAAAAGGACTGAAACTTGCAGAAAAAACAGCTAATACAAAATATATTACTCATTGCCATTTAGCCATTGGGAGATTATGTTTTAGACAAGCAAATTATACTTGTGCTAGGGCAAGCCTTTATTTTGTACTTGATGCCCCTTATCCTACGGTAACCGCCCGCGATTCGGCAGAAGTTTATAGGGCTTTAGGAGATGTTAATATCTATGATGGAAATCTGGAAGAGGCAAGTTCCTATCATATAGAAGCAGTGAAAATTTATGAAAGGTTAAAAGATACGTTACATATAGCAGGTTTTTATTATGCTGTAGGGCATATAAAACTGAAACAAGATACGCCTAATAGAGCAATCGAATTTTTCAATAAGGCTCAAAATATGTATAATGCAATTGGGGAGAAATATTCGATGGTGAGTTGTGTTTCCATGAAAGGGGAGGCCTACAAAAAAATAGGGGACTATGAAAAAGCTGTTTCTTGTTTGGAGCAGGCACTTTTATATGATCTCGAAAATGGTAATTCCCCCTATGATATTGGTTATAGTACACATGCTTTGGGGAGTATCCTTGTTGAGTTGGGGCAATTGAAACGGGCAGAAGCATTATTATTACAGTCCCTTGAAATGCGCAAAGAATACGGAGATCAGGAAGAGCTTATTGAAACCTATGGTACACTAGGTTCCCTCTATACCCATAAGAGAAATTATAGAAAAGCCTTTGAATATTTTGACGTGGCTATAGCAAGAGCAAAGGAACTAAACATAAGACCTCTAATGGAAAAGGTGTATAAACAAATGTCAGATGCTTATTTACACTTTGATCAATATGAGGAGGCTTACTTTTGCATAAAAAAATATTATGAAATTAAAGAAGCTCTGGTTAATGAAAAAACAGAGAAAAGTATTGCAGCATTATATGCTACCCATGAATTAGAGAAAAAAGAACAAGATCTCATCATCAAAGAACGGGAAATAGAGGACTTGATGAAGGAAAAAAAACTCAATCTGCTTAGCAAATGGTTGTTGATTACAGGACTAATTGCTTTGAGTATTTTTATCCTTGCTGGAATCTTGCTGTTTAAAAAACAATTAAATTATAACACTGTGCTAGCGGGAAAGAATAATCGTATTGAAGAGCAAAACCATGATTTGATTGACATGAATAAGAAGCTGGAACGAGCGAATAAGGATTTGGAGCAATTTGCTTATATTAGTTCTCACGATCTAAAAACACCACTCCGGAATATTGGGAATTATGCAGGCTTGCTCCGGCAGCAGTATGCAAAATCATTGGATAAAAATGCACTGACTTTTTTGGGGTTCATTACGGATGGGATTGAGCAGATGAGTGCCTTATTGGATAATATTTTATCTTATTCTTTAGTCACTAAATCGCAAGTAAAAAGAGAAGTTGTAGATTTAGGTGATTCCGTAAATAAAGTGTTACATAATTTGAATCCGATGATAGCGGAGCGACAAGCTGAGGTTGATTTTCAACTTTTATTGGCTGTAGAGGGCGATGCTATCCAAATCATGCAAGTATTCCAGAACTTGATCGGCAATGCTATTAAGTTTGTACCAGCAGATCGGTGTCCGGTGATTCGGGTACGTGGTGAAGGGGTAGAAAATGATATGTACAAAATTGCTATTATAGATAATGGTGTTGGCATAAAGCGAGAAAATCAAAAGAAGATTTTTGAAATTTTTAAACGACTACATACGGATGCCGAGTTTAAAGGGACAGGGATAGGTTTGTCTATTTGTAAAAAAATTATCAATCGGCATGGTGGTGAAATTTGGGTTACATCAGATGGTGAAACAGGGACAACCTTTTATTTTACCTTGCCCAAGGCGAATCCTGTTCTTTTAAATAAACCGAAGGACTTGCATAAAACGATTGCGAGCCAAACTGTTCTATAATGGTTTAAATTAATAGTAAATTATGATCTCTCCAAATCAAAAAAATAATCTTACTGCTTGCCGTTTATATCATGGGGCTGTCTTTTTTGTATGCCAATGAATTAAAAATTGATAGCCTACAGTGTATTTTACAACAATATAATGACGATGATACTTCGGAAATGCATATTCAAACTATTATTGATTTAGGAGATTGTTTTTATGATAAATATGATTTTCCTGCTGTGGTAGAAAATTTTAGACGGGCACTTAAACTGGCAGAAAAAGGTAATCATGAAAAATTTATCATTTATTGTAGATTAATAATTGGGGAAACCTGCTATCGACAAGACCGTAAGGCTATCGGAAGAAATTAATGCAGAAGAACACTGCATGTATAGTTTGGGCATTCAGGGAGTCATATATGAAAAAATGGGAGATTACAAAAAGGCTATTGCTTGTTTTGAGAAAGCACTTTCATACAAGACGAGAAGCAACTATGCCATTTTGCACCGTACTTGTAGCTACGAAGAATTAGGTTACATATATATCAAATTAGGAGATTTAGAACGGGCAGAAGCATTATTTCTATTGCAGTTGTTGAATGGAACGCTATCCAGATTATGCAAGTATTCCAAAACCTGATTAGTAATGCTATTAAGTTCGTGTCAGAAGACCGATATCCTATGATTCGCATCTGTGGTGAAGCGTTTGGAGGGGATATGTATAAAATTGCCATTGTCGATAATGGAGTAGGGATCAAGGAAGAGCATCAGGATAAGGTTTTCAATATTTTTCAACGGTTGCATTCTAGTGCTGAATTTAAAGGAACAGGAATCGGCTTGTCTATTTGCAAGAAAATTATCAATCGGCATGGTGGTAAAATTTGGGTCGAATCAGATGGAGAGACGGGAACAACTTTTTACTTTACGCTTCCTAAATCAGGGCGTATGGTTCATGAGCAGGAGGTAAGTCATACAGAACGTCTTTCATGGCATAATAATGCATGAAAAATGCATGGAATGCAAGAAGTGCAAAAATTGTCAGAGAACCATATCATTTTCCCCGAAAATCACCGTATCTTTGCGTAAAAAGGAGAAAACTTGAAGACAAGAACCTTAAAACAAGACAAAGTAAACGTCATCACATTGGGATGTTCTAAAAATGTGGTGGATTCAGAGAACCTGATTACCCAACTCAAGGGTAACGATTTCGACGTCGTGCATGACAGCAATGGCGAGGATGCCAATATCGTTATCGTCAACACTTGCGGGTTTATTGATCTGGCCAAGGAAGAGTCGGTAAACACCATTTTACAATATGCCCACATCAAATCAGAAGGCGGGATAGATAAACTTTATGTAACGGGCTGTTTATCGGAACGATACAAGAAAAATCTGGAGGAAGATATTCCGGAAGTAGATGCCTATTTCGGAACCTTGGAATTGCCGGGCTTATTGGCCAAGCTGAATGCAGATTATAAACACGAGTTGATAGGCGAGCGGCTCACGACCACGCCGCAGCATTATGCCTTCCTGAAAATCTCGGAAGGTTGTAATCGTACTTGCTCTTTTTGTGCCATTCCCTTGATGCGTGGTAAGCATATTTCGCAACCGATAGAAGCCTTGGTGAAACAGGCACAAAATTTTGCAAAAGTAGGTGTGAAAGAATTGATTCTTATTGCACAAGAGTTGACTTACTACGGACTCGATCTCTATAAAAAAAGATCCTTGCCGGAGTTGCTAGATGCATTGGCAGATGTGGACGGTATAGAATGGATTCGCTTGCATTATGCTTACCCGAGTAAGTTCCCAGAAGAGATTTTTGACGTGATGGCACGCCGTAAGGAAATATGTAATTATCTGGATATTCCATTGCAACATGCCAATGATGCTGTACTGGAAAGAATGCGGAGACAGATAACCCAAGCGGAAACCCGTAAACTCATCGCTACTGCACGGGAAAAAGTACCAGGCATTGCTATCCGAACAACTTTATTGGTTGGCTTTCCGGGGGAGACAGAAGCGGAGTTCAATGATCTAGTCGAGTTTGTTAAAGAAATGCAATTTGAAAGGGTAGGGGTTTTCCAATATTCCCATGAAGAAGATACCATTGCACATGAACTAGAAGATGATGTCCCTGCGGAGTTGAAGGCAGAGCGAGCTAACCGGATCATGGAGACGCAACAAACTATTTCCTTAGCGAAGAACGAGGCTATGGTTGGAAAAACAATCAAAGTTTTATTTGATCGAAAGGAAGGGGAATACTTTGTGAACGGAGTTCGATTCGGTCGAAGTGGATAATGAAGTACTGGTATCGGCGAAAGATCAATACGTGAGGATTGGAGATTTCGCTATGGTAAAAATTACGGATGCGAACGATTATGATCTTTTTGGCAACATCATAGTGTAGAGACACAATGCATTGTGTCTCTACACTATGATGTTGCGTCTAAAAATATTCAAAACAAATTTAACCATGCAAGATAAAAACAGAGAAGAAAAACTAACCCCACAAGAAGAATTACAGGCAGAAAATCAAATTAAAGCCTTGAACCATGAACTGGCATACAAGCGGAAAGCGCTTGGGGATAAACCCAAAGAAAGTCTCGAACAGTTTCAATTGAGGATGGATGCTTACCAGACGGCTTACGGTTGCCATTCTACTATGGTGAAAATATATGACCATATTGGAAAGCCTAAGCTGATCCCTGATACAGAAACTTCTATGGAAGTGTATGAGAAAGGTATTGGTGAAATAATGAATGTCTTAACAAGACATGGTATTTACATTAATCGCCCCGTACACCTATCCGCAAAAGGGTATTATAATTTTCTGAAAACGGATTTGCTTACCAGAGAGATCATGGATATTCCATTGCCGGATATACATCGTAACTTTTTGTACAGTGACTTTCGAGAAGATGAACCTCATTTTATTAAAGAAATTGCAGAAGAATTCTTGCAAGAAATGTTGGACTTAAATTTGAAATTTGATGGCGACTTTTTAAGTGAAACTTGCAGAGATCAAAACATCGAGATTAGTAAAGCAGAGGCGATAAAGCGTATTCATGATTTCCGCAGTCGATATCGTGAAATCGTAATCAATGGCTTGTCCGCAGATCGTACACAGATGACCGATAAGGGCATGTTTTTCTTTTTTGGATTGGTGTGGCAAGGTTTTCCGATCGGTGATGAAAAACCGGAAATCCACAAAGGTGTTGGGGTATGCCAGATGGAGCTGCATGGGCATTGTTGGTGGGTTAAAGGGGTAGTGATGCCAGGCTTTCATTTGTAAGGTACTGCTTGGGAAGAGGATTTATTGGTAATTTAGATGAACGATTCTGTTACGGGTTTGTTTACTTTTTACTTGTAATACCCACACCGAAAATAATTATCATGGAAACAAAGCAAACTTCTTTATTTTACAAAGCCTATAATCCCTTGCTGCAAGCCGGAGTTGTATTTGTTTCCGGTTTGGTCGTTAGCCTTGGCGCAAAGTTATTGCAATTCTTAAACCTAGTCGATATTGGTAACTATTTCCCTTGGATGACGGCCGCTGCATTCTTACTCTTCTTCGCTTTATTCAATTCTATATTCAGCCTTTCAGCTGAAGATCTCAACAAATATTGGACGAAATCCATTTTGAGTTATGCCTTACTTGCGTTGCTTTCTGGCTTAGCGGCTTGGGGAATTTCCTCCATCTCCATCTATGAGGCAGGTTCTTACGCTTGGATTTTCACAGCATTAGCTTTTGTCTATCTTGTCTTTCTCAGCATTATGGGCTTTATGAAAAACATCGTAGAGTTTGCCCAAAAAGAAGAATGGAACAGCCCTCGTTTCAGACAAAGAAAAAGGCGATAATTTTTGGAATAAAAAAAAAGGAAAATCCTAATTAAAGAATTCTCCTTTCGTATTTTAATTATGAACGTTGGTATTTTCAACGTTTCTTTATGGTAAAGATATATACAACTCAAACCCTAGTTACAACCACCTCCGCGTCTGACCTCTAATCTCTGGCAAGAGCGCCAGCGAATGGCCTCTATTACGTTAGAGCGAAAGTCTGACAGCGCAGCGATCTAAAAGTAAGCGCCAGCGCAACGATCTAAAATCT
>JAHDGC010000436.1 GCA_020627865.1 Saprospiraceae bacterium
AAAAAAATGTGATTTGATTGTTGATATTGTTTTTATTGTATCTTTTTTTTGAAAATATTTAAGCTTTTGTAATGAAGAACGTATTGAATGTTTTTATTTGTAATGTGATTTAGTTTGGCGACTATTGAGGGAATAATTAGCATTGAATTCTTATTGCATATTTGTGTTTAATACAAAATATTTACAAAATAATTGTTTTGATAAACATTTTGTTTTAAATTTGTGCATGTCGTTTTAAATTCACAGGTCAATGCGAGCAAAAATAAATTCAACCAAAATAGGGAAGGGTATACGTCAAAACTGGTTCAGTATAGTGATTCTTGCTTTACTGATATTCATTTTTTTGAATAAGGATTTGAGCTTTAGTTTCAATATCGCTTCTCCAGATAAAGTACAACCAAAAGAAGTACCGCCTAAAAAAGCACCCAAAACAAAAGAATTTCTGGCAGATCAGGAAACTGTAAAACCAGAGGAGAAATCAACCTTGAATATTATGAGTTTCGGTTTTGGAAAAGATGTTGATAACAGGGCCAAACGGTTGGCACTATTGGAGAGTACTCCAGTGGCTGTAATTCGCGCCTATATTAAACGATTTTCCCATGTTGCAGAGAATGAACAAAAGAAATATGGTATCCCTGCTTCCGTTATTTTGGCGAATGCTATATACCTTAGTGGGGCTGGAAAGAGTGCGGAAAGTGCTACCTTAAATAATCATTTTGCGATCTCTTGTGAGGGATGGAATGGGGCATCAGGGGAGGTAGATGGTATTTGTTTTCGGAAATATGAATCTGCTTGGGCCGGTTTTAGAAATTATAGTATGGTTATGTCAGAAGGTCGTTTTGCAGAATTGCTGAGTTATGGGGACAGAGATTTTAAGGCTTGGGCGAACGGATTAGATAGGTTGAACTATGTTTCTGATGGTGATTACGCTAAGTCATTGAAAGATGTTATTCAGCAGTATGCCTTGTATGAATTTGATGATTGATTGGTAGGTGCGTCATGCATATTGGTTTAAAATTTATGGTTTGCAATAAAAGTCGTGGCAAGTAAGAGGTTAATCGAAAATTGACCAATACAATCAACTAATCAGGCGAATTTGCCTGTCGTGCGCAAGCAGGCAGGTCATGGTTCAGACTTCCACGAAATTTACTAAAGAATCAAATTTGTGGATAGATTTACTGCTCAACTCGTATGCAATTAACAAAATAAGGAATGCCATCTTCGATGAGTTGGTCAATTGATTCATCTTGTCTGTAGTCCGCTTCTATCACGTTGAGTTCCTCGTCCGAACCGCATGCTTCTGGGAAAGGCATGATATAGTCGAGTGCGGGAACTGCTAGTTGACAAGATAAACATTCATCTTTTTGGCAAGAGGATAATAGAAAAGAAAGGGAAAAGATAAGGACAAGGTTTAAACAGGTATTGTTCATTGGTGAAAAATTTAGTAACCAATAGCTTATTCAGCTCAGGGAAAATAGTCGGGACTTTTACCCAAGATCAAAAATATAAAAAAGACAACAATATAACCATGTTATATTGTTGTCTACAATAACTTTAAAAGGTTTATTGCTTGTCACATGTTCCACCAAGTAATTCAAAAGAAGCTACAGCAGCTTCTACATCTTCTTTAGTAAGGGTTACGTTACCAGTACTATCAGTTACAACATCTCCTTCACAGAAAGTTTCCGTTGTAGAAACACCTAGTAAAGAGATCGTACAGTCGTAGCAAACGTCTTTATTACAAGAAGAAAGTAAGACACACAAGCAAAATACAGTAGATAAGCTTAAAATTAATTTTTTCATTTTAATTGAAAATTATAGCGTTAAGTAAATATTTTTAAGTCCGCAAAAGTATTAAAAAGAAACTGATATTTAAATTTTTTAATAGCTTTTATCTTTTTTATACTTATATTTTTAAGAAAATCAGTAGAAGAACGATAAGATACCCGAAAATGCTCCTGCTAAAGATGAAAATAATTAATATTTATTAATATGTTTTGAAGGGGGATGTTCTGTGCTTTTATTTTTTATCTATGAATTTGTAAGTGAACTGCTCAGTATGTAGAATTATTGTTCTTAAATTAGAGTTTTGGGCAAATATTATGTGTTTCGTGGGTTTGTTGTGCTAATTTTCTGGAGCATATATTTTTTTATAAAAATCAATATAGCCACCATACACCCAACCAATATGCCCTTTAGGATGCTTGACTTTTATCCAAGGTTCATTGACAATTCGATCCCCGATATTTAAAATATGGGTACTGTCAGAAACTTCATGTAAAAAAGTAAGTTCCGTATGAAGTGGCATCTTTAATATAACATTATGTTGTAGCCCTGGGCCAGCTCTTAGTTTTAAACTGTCTACGGATACATAAAGTGGCGTATATTTTTCAATAATAGTGCGGGTAACCGGAGTCGAACTGGGTTGAGAAGGCGCTTTGTGTGAATTCTGATGCTTTTTTATAGAATCCTGTATTTTTGATACAGGCATTTCTTGAACGGGTGTTTCTTCGGTTTTTATTTTTTCTAAGATTGTACTATCCGTTTCAGAGGAGATGGTAGCTGCATAGCTTAATTTTTTTTGATTACATTTTGATATAGCCCACATGGTAAAACTTAAAAAGAAAACCACGATTATTATTAATTCGATACCAGGAAGAATTTCTTTTTTCTTTTTTTTTCCCATAGTGCTTGGTTTATTTTTTAGTCTTCGTGGTTCATGTCATAAGTTTCTGATAGTTTAGAAGCAGTTATTTTTCGTCTAATCAAGGCGAAAAATTAGGATAGTAGCCGTAGCTACTAAGCCTGATTTTTCAACGAGGAGTAGGCGGAAAAGAACAATTATAAACTGTCAAGAATTTGTGAAATGAATCACTAAAACAGCGTACATTTAAATAATGAACACAATAATAAATTACTATTTGATCGTTAAGTAATTGTGCAAATTAAACTATAGCTTATTGAGTAATATTTTTTGCACTATCCTGCGTTGGAAAAATACTCATTATGCTAAGGCATAACTCCGTTTTTTTCGTCTTGACTAGCACAAAAAATCTAAAACTCAATAACTACATACAATTTTGCTCAATTACTTACTTAACAAAGCCTATAGGCTTTAGGACATTTTCCAATCAACACAAATTTTTTCTTTAGATCTTTTATTAAAACATCTGCGGCCAAACGCTAATGTATACAATAGCCTTTGCTCAAAGCAGATATGAACTTCGCTTGCCTATGATTAAGCAAGCACTAAACTCATTACAAGATAATGGATAATCAACTCCTATACAAAATTGCATTGACTAAAATTCCTGGTGTTGGCCCTGTTACTGCTCGTAATTTGGTTAGCTATTGTGGGGGCTTAGAAGAAATATTCCATGCTTCTCGCAAAAAATTAATGAAAATCCCCGGGATTGGGCGACTGATTGCTGATAAAATCCTGAAAAAGGATATTTTTATCCAAGCAGAAAGAGAGCTAAATTTTATTGAAAAGCAGCATATTCGTCCTTTATTTTTCTTGGACAAAGATTACCCCGAGCGGTTAAAACCATATCAGAACAGTCCGATAATATTGTATTATAAAGGAAATTGTGATTTAAACGCACGTCGTATCATTGCAATTATCGGGACTCGAAAGCCAGACCTACAGGGCCGCATGGTTTGTGAGTCATTCGTTGAAGGCTTGGTGGCATATGACACTGTTGTGGTGAGTGGTCTGGCCTATGGTATTGATGCCGTAGCGCATCGGGCCTGCATACAAAATGGCGTTCCTACGATTGGTGTTCTGGGGCATGGTCTCAAGCGACTTTATCCGGCAGTACACAAAAAGCTGGCTATGGAAATGATGAAATGTGGCGGTTTACTTACCGAGTATTCCAGCAATACACCACCAGATAAGGAGCATTTCCCGATGCGAAATAGGATTGTCGCTGGGCTTTGTGATGCTTTGATTGTTGTACAAACAGCGAAAAGGGGAGGCTCTATAATTTCAGTTGAATTTGCAAACCGATATAATAAAGATGTCTTTGCGTTTCCCGGAAGGGTAGGGGATAAAAACCATGCCGGCTGCAATCAATTGATTAAGAGTCATAAAGCTGCCTTGATTGAATCTGTAGCGGACTTGGCCTATGTGATGCGTTGGGAAAAGAAAAACAAGGAGAAAGCTGTTCAACAAGAACTCTTTGAGACCTTGAGCCAAAAAGAAAAAGGCTTGGTTGGTGTTTTTAAGAAAAATGAAGAAATCAGTATAGATAAATTATCCTATACTTCGGGAATGGAAATTGGTGAAATTGCTGCTTTACTGTTATCTTTGGAGTTTAAAGGGATCGTAAAACCGCTCCCGGGAAAAAGATTCATTCTCTTTTAATCGCAGAATACATTAAAGCTAACGGTTAGTCTCAAGCTAACCGTTAGCTTTGGTACCAAAACATTATTAAAATGCATAAATCCATATTTTATCTTCTGTTGTTTTTTCTGGCTGGTTGTTATCCTAAGCCGGAAACAGGGCAAGTCAAACAACCTGTAAACACAGCCCCCGAGCCAGTCGTCGTGAAAAAGAATCCACTTAATGTCATTCTAATGATTGGAGATGGCATGGGGCTAACCCAAATTTCTGCAGGAATGTATTCCAACGGGAATAAGCTCCATCTGGAACGCTTTAAAGCCATCGGATTACACAAATCTTATTCCGGTGATAACCTCGTTACCGATTCTGCATCTGGGGCAACAGCTTTCTCTGCCGGACTCAAAACTTATAATGGGGCCATTGGTGTTGACATGGATACCTTACCCCACCAGACGATCCTTGAGATGGCCGAAGAGCGTGGTTATCGCACTGGAATGGTTGCTACTTCAACGATCGTTCATGCCACGCCTGCCAGCTTCATTGCACATCAGCCCTTGCGGAAAATGTATGAAGAAATTGCAGCTGATTTTCTCAAAACCGAAATAGATTTTTTTGTTGGGGGTGGGAAAAAGTTTTTTGACCGAAGGGAAACGGACGAACGGAATCTTTATGAGGAGTTAGAAAACAAGGGATATTTTGTTTCGGATTATTTCAAGAAAGATTTGAATGAAATCAACCCCAATCCCGATGGGCTAAACTTTGCCTATTTTACATCAGATGTTGATCCGCTCCCCGTGTTGCAAGGTCGGGATTATCTCAATGATGCTTCTAAAAAAGCTTGTGAATTTCTCAGTAAGCGGTCTAAAAATAAGGAGACCGGTTTTTTCTTGATGATAGAAGGTTCCCAGATTGATTGGGGCGGACATGCCAATAATTCGGATTATATTATCAGTGAGATGATTGATTTTGATGAAACCATCGGCTCCATTTTGGATTTTGCAGAGGCTGATGGCAATACCTTGGTCATCGTTACGGCAGATCATGAAACAGGGGGCTATGCTATAAATCCCGGTTCCAAAATGGATAGCCTCGTCACAGGGTTCACAACGGATTATCATACGGCAACGCTTATTCCAGTGTTTGCCTATGGGCCAACCGCCGAATTATACATGGGCATCTATGAGAATACGGCTATTTTTGATAAGATGAAGAAGTCGTTGGAGTTTTGATAGCTTATTTTACGTGAGGTAGCACTGTCTATATCAAGTCATTGTGAACCCTGTTCAGGTGTTTTTTAGAATTGAGAATAGAGCATAGTGATTTTAATCTTGCGGTTATGCTTAAAAAATAACTACCCAAGAATAAATTTAACGATCAAAAGCCAAGAAAGTGCGAACTTGATCACAAACACTAATCACCAGTACACTGGGATTAAAGATGCCTTTCCGCATGATAAGAAGACCTCACCAAAGGCCCAGACTCCACAAAATCAAACCCTTTTTCGAGGCCTTTTTCCTTGAATTCCGCGAATTTATCAGGGTGGACAAAGCTGTCTACAGCGATATGCATTTTGGTAGGTTGTAAATATTGCCCGAGGGTGAGCACGTCACAACCATGTTCTAGCAAATCATCCATGATTTGAAGTACTTCCGCGTCGGTTTCTCCCAAGCCCAGCATGACGCCAGATTTGGTTCTTTTTCCGGCTGCCTTAGTTCTCTTGATTTGTTCCAGGCTGCGGTTATATTTGGCTTGTGGCCGAACCTTGCGGTAAAGCCGCTCGACAGTTTCCATATTGTGGGAAACGACTTCTTGGCCACCATCGATCATTCTGGCCAAAGCTTCCCAATTAGCTTTGACGTCCGGAATCAGGGTTTCTATGGTGGTGTCGGGAGATAATTCTTTTACAGCCTTGATGGTTTGGTACCAGATTTCTGCGCCTCTATCTTTCAACTCGTCTCGGTTCACGGAAGTGATGACGGCATGTTTGACTTGCATTAACTTAATAGCTTCCGCGACGCGACGGGGTTCATCTACATCGTATTCTGGTGGACGTCCAGTTTTTACAGCACAGAAAGAACAGGATCGTGTGCAAGTGTTG
>JAHDGC010000437.1 GCA_020627865.1 Saprospiraceae bacterium
CATTGGGAAACATCGAACTTTTCTGTAAACTCCCCTGCCCTTCCAGCAACTTTTCGGCTTGACATTTCTTGCCCTGCAACAGTATATATACGAATCGTATAATTTTCACTTTCGGTAAACGACAAGTTCAGGTTAAGTTCATCACTCACCGGATTTGGGAAAACTTTCATGGTTGCGATATGCGCTACATCTTCGGCACTGCTGATACCGCCGGCCATATAGGCTTGAATACCGCTACCGGAGAAGTTGAAATCTTCCATGTTCAGTTCCATACTGAATTCACTGGTGCAACCATCGGCAGTTACGATGGTCAGAACTACAGAAAAGATACCTGTTGTTCCGTAAGTATGTTGTGCAACATATGGATCTGAGCTTGTCGTGCCGTCACCGAAATCCCAATGCCACTCGACGACATTGCCTTGGGAGAGATCATAGAAAACGACATTTTGGTCACTCATTAGTG
The DNA here is from genome assembly GCA_020627865.1 of Saprospiraceae bacterium. Classification (GTDB taxonomy): domain Bacteria; phylum Bacteroidota; class Bacteroidia; order Chitinophagales; family Saprospiraceae; genus JAHDGC01. The sequence goes on from JAHDGC010000437.1 coordinate 464, forward strand.
GCAAGAATAAGGCCTGACAATCTTGTGGATACCAATTATCATTGTGTACAAAAACCAGCATCACAAAACTATTCTCGCAATTCTCCCCGTATATCGTTAAAGTAACGGGATAGACACCTGGCTCACTGTAAGTATGCTGTGGATATTGTTCCTCACTTGTTGTGCCGTCACCAAAATCCCAGAACCAATGGAAAGGGCTTCCCGTGGAAAGGTCTTCAAAATAGAAAGCCATTGCATCAGTCGAATCTTGGTGGAAGAAGAAGAAAGCTTGACAATCTCCGGGATATTCTGGCGTATCCGTATCCTCGCAATCTACAAAACTATCCGACCCATATCCGTGACATTCCGCCTCGCAAGGATTACTGAATTGGAGGATTACTCCTGTTGCTGCATCTATCACGCAAACTGGATCGTAAATATCATCACAAACACAGTCTTCTCCATCTATAACCACATCAAATGTTGCAAAACAAACAAAACCATTAGCTGTAATCGCTTCCAACGTAACAATATACACCCCAGGCGACTCATAAAAATGAATCGGATTCATTTCCGTACTAGCATGGCCATCACCAAAATGCCAAATAAACTCTACCACATCAGGGAATAAAACAACTGCCTCAAAATGGTAACCTTGATTATCCATAGGAGAACCATCTATGAAGACAAAGCAACTATCCGTAGGGTTATCATTACAATCAAAATAATCGAAGACACCGTGACATTCTGCCTCGCAGGAATTGCCAAAAGTGATGTATGCTCCATTCACATAAGCACAAACGGGGTCATAAATATCAGGACAAATACAATCTTCTGGCTCGACATAAATAACTGTACTTGTTGTGCAAACAAAACCATTTGGAGAAACCATTTCCAGCACAACAACATACTCGCCTGGCTCTTCATAAAAATGAACGGGAGACATTTCGTAAGCCGTATGCCCATCTCCAAAATGCCAGACAAAATCGCCAACATCTGGGAATAATAAAATGGGATCAAATTGGTAAGTTTGATTACCAACTGGGTAAGCTTCTATAAATACGAGGCAAGTATCTGTCGGATTGGTATCACAATCAAAATAATCAGAGACGCCTTCACATTCGGCTTCGCAAGCATTGCCAAAGGTGATGTATGCCCCATTCACATAAGCACAAACAGGATCCCAAATATCAGGGCAGATGCAGTCTTCTGGCTCAACATGAATGACCACTTCTGTAAAACAACTAAAATTATTGGCCACAAACACCTCCAACATAACAAGATACTCGCCCGGCTCTTCATAAAAATGAACCGGTGACATTTCATCACTGAACTGGCCATCGCCAAAGTCCCAGAAGAATATTTGCGCATCGGGAAAGAGAACAAAAGCATCAAACTGGTAGGTTTGATTACCGATTGGGAAAGCATCTATAAAAACAAAACAACTGTCCGTTGGATTGGTATCACAATCAAAATAATCGAAAACACCATGACATTCTGCTTCACAGGAATTGCCAAAAGTAGTATACACACCATTCAGATAACCACAAACCGGATCATAAAGGGTAATACAAATACAATCTTCGGGTTCAACATAAATTGTAGTACTCGTAGTGCACACAAAACCTACTGGAGAAATCATTTCTAGGACAACAGTATATTCGCCCGGTTCTTCATAAAAATGAACTGGTGCAAACTCGTTACTGATTTGGCCATCCCCAAAATGCCAGATCACCTCCCCAATATCGGGAAATAATAATATAGGATCAAATTGGTAGGTTTGGTTGCCAATTGGATGTGCTTCAATAAATGCCAAGCAGCTATCTTGCGGAACCGTATTGCAATCTACGAAATCGGTATAGCCTTCGCACTCTGCAAAACAACTGTTAGAAAAGGTCAAGACATCGCCATTTATATTCACGCAAACCGGCTCCCAAACATCGGGGCAGTTGCATTCCATCCAGATATAAACCACTTGTGTGGTAGAACTCACGCAACTATCTACCGTCGTTACGGTTAAGGTAACGGTATATTCCCCAACTTCTGGGAATTCATGAATTGGGTAGGCTTCGTCCGAAATAGAACCTTCCCCAAAATCCCATGCATAATCCACTACAACGGCGGGGTCTTGCTCCGACTCGAATTGAAAGGTTAAGGGAATATCCGTCGGGTGATACCAAAATCCAGACCAACAATCTTCCGGATTTGTACTACAATCCATATAATTAAAGTAGCCTTCACATTCTGCAAAGCAATAATTATCGAAAGTGAGTACGGCTCCATTTTCATAGACACAAACCGGCGAATAAAACTCCGGACAATTGCATCCACTAGGATCACCGACCCAGATAAATTCTTCAAAAGTAGAAATACAAGAGTCGGCCGTGAAAATAGTAAGTACTACAGGATAATCTCCTGCTTCCGCATAAGTATGTGAAGGATTGCTTCCTGTTCCAACATGGCCATCTCCAAAATTCCATTCCCATATAAGAATTTCATTACCAAAAGATTCATCAAAAAAGCTAACAGTATTGTCCATGTCGAAGTTTTCTTCCCACCAAAAGAAAGCTTGGCAATCTTCAACAGGGTTTCCTCCGTCAAGATATATGCAAATCTGCTCCGTAAATGTGTTGGTACAACTATCCGCAGTCACTATGGTAAGGGAAACTTCATAAATACCTTCTTCGGTATAGTTGTGTTCGGGATTCTCTACTGTACTACTATGGCCATCTCCAAAATTCCATGCCCAGCTTACAACATCAGCAGGCACTTCTGGAAAAAAGGAAACCGTAAGCATATTATCGGGATCTTGCTGTTCAAACCAGAAAAAAGCATGGCATTCACTCCAAGGATCATCTCCAGTACACATTTCAAATTCCACAAAGGAAAAGGAATCTATAGGAGAAACCTCCTGAACCAGTTGATCTCCAGTGCAAATATCTATGGTAGCAATGGCATAGAACTGATTTATACCCGTTAGATTAGGGATATTGAAGCTGAAAAAGCCGCCGTCATCGGATACCGTCAATTCTTCAAAGCTTTCTCCAAAAGCCCAGACTTCATGGTTGGGAACGGGTGCACCACCCTCTTCAATAACAAGCCCTTCAATAATGGTGTTTTGAGCTGTAGAAAAGAAAGGAAGTAAACATAATAAAAACAAAAAATTGCAGTAGAATGCTTTCATGGTAGATTATTATTTAAATTTCTCTCAAAATTAGGCGTTAGAAACGAGAATGTACAATTATAAGACGAAGATATTCGTGTGGAGGTTGGGTATTACTCTAATAAGCCTTTAGCTTTTTAGGGTACAAATGGATAAACCGGAGAAAATGATTTATATTGCGCTTTTAAATTGGTAAAAAGTGATTTGTTAATAATACATTGAGATTATAGAAATGTCGTAAACATTACGACGCTACGTTCACATATATGAAAGCACTCGTCATTATACCGACTTATAACGAAAGTGGCAATATTGAAAACATTATAGAGGCTGTGTTTTCACAACATTCCTCATTTCACATATTGGTGATAGATGATAACTCAACCGATGGTACGGAAGCTATTGTCAAAAAGCTACAAAATAAATACCAAAAACGCCTGCATCTGGTACAACGCCCCGGAAAAATGGGGCTGGCTACAGCATACCAAAGAGGATTTGACTGGGCACTGGAAAAGCCGGATTATGACTATATCTTCGAGATGGATGCTGATTTTTCTCATGATCCGAAGGATTTGCCTCGGTTGTTGAATGCTTGTATGGAAGAAGGGTTTGATCTGGCTGTTGGTAGCCGGTATATAGATGGTGTCCGGATTCTGAATTGGCCTATGGGCAGGCTATTGATGTCGTATTTTGCCAGTGTATATGTCCGCATCATCACGGGAATGCCTGTGAATGATACAACCTCTGGTTTTAAATGTTATTCCCGCAAAGTTTTGGAAAATATTAAGTATAAGAACATTAAATTTAAAGGATATGCTTTTCAAATAGCAATGAAATTCAGGAGCTGGCGAAAAGGTTACAAGATTAAGGAAGTTCCGATTATTTTCCTGAATCGTGAGGTGGGTGTTTCCAAGATGAGTGGCGGTATTTTTAATGAGGCGCTTTGGGGAGTGATTTGGATGCGGTTGAAGAGTGTTTTTAGAGGTTAGACTTTAGATCGCTTCGCTTTAAGAATAGAGAATAGAGACCGCTTCGCGGAGAGCGGTCAGACTCAGTAGTGGTTAAAATTTGGGATCAGTGCTTTTTCTTGGGGTTAGATCGCTTCGCTTTAAGAATAGAGAGCAGAGAGTCAAGACATATATCATTTTGTAATCTCTGCCCTCAATCCATAGCGTTTCTGTAATGAAAATTATTATGCTTGTGCAGTAGGGGTATTAAAATTCATAGGGGGGAAAGGAGTTTTATCACTTTCAATCAAACCGAACTGCGCTTCAAATTTATTCACATTATCCGCTAAGGCATTCATTAATCTTTTTGCATGTTTAGGAGTCAGCACAATACGGGATTTCACCTTTGCTTTAGGGACATTGGGAACCATACGGATAAAATCTACAATGAATTCCGAGTTCGAGTGAGAAATAATAGCGAGATTAGAGTACGTTCCTTCTGCAATATCTTCCGGCAATTCTATATTGAGTTGTTTCGGATTCTTCTTAAGATCTGACATGAGTTTTCTATTTTTAATAATTTATCAAATTTGGTACAAAGAACGGAATATCCTTGGTTAAAACAAAATTGATTCTTTGGCAAATTCCGTAAAAGTCTGAATCAGGATTCTCAGGATTCACTGATTTTACAGCCTGCCTGTCAAGTCATGCAGACAGGGCTTTTATATCGGCCAATTTGGGATTGCCCTCTACTTGTCACGGCGCTTCATTAAAAACTTATAACGATATGGATCATTATTTCCATTTCTTACCCCAACCCTAAAGGGTGGAAATAGAAATAATTATTAAAATTAATACAAAAAACTATTATGGATCATTATTTCAAAACCAATCAATCATTGTGGGATCAAAAAACGGAGGTGCATAAGCATTCCGAATTTTATGCCCTTGAAGATTTTAAAAAAGGACAAACGTCTTTAAAAGAAATCGAATTGGAAGGCGTGGGTGATGTCACGGACAAATCTTTGTTGCATCTTCAGTGTCATTTTGGGCAAGATACGCTTTCTTGGGCAAGGGCGGGTGCAAAGGCAACAGGGGTTGACCTATCCTCCAAAGCTATACAATTGGCCCATGAACTTTCCGATGAACTCGACATTCCCGCAAGGTTTATCCAATCCAATCTTTATGACTTGTACGATAAACTTGATGAAAAGTTCGACATTGTTTTTACTTCCTATGGGACAATCGTTTGGTTGCCTGATTTGGATAAATGGGCGGCCCTTATCAAGCATTATCTTAAACCGGGGGGCTTTTTCTATATTGCAGAATTTCATCCGGTTATCAATATGCTGGATTATGATCATGATATGGGCATTGCTTACCCTTATTTCAACACTGGAGCGGCATTTGAAGAAACAGTGCAGGGCACTTATGCTGATCGGGAATCGGATATTACACATAAGGAATATTTTTGGTTTCATTCTTTGTCAGAAGTTATCATGGCTTTGCGAAAACAAGGTTTACACATTGAATCGTTTCAGGAATTTGATTATTCTCCTTATAATTGTTTTCCGAATATGAAGGAAGTTGCTCCGGGGAAATATCGAATGGGGGATTTTAAGTATGCGTTGCCGCATGTTTTTAGTGTGAAGGCGGTTTTTTAGAATAGAGAGGAGAGATCGCGGCGCTGAGAGAATAGAGATCGCGGCGCTGTCAGAATAGAGACCGCTACGCTGACAGAGGTCAGACGCGACGGTGGTTGAAATTTAGGAAACAGTAGGGTTTTCTTGGGGCAAAGCCGCTCTGCTGTGGGAGTAGCGAGACGTAAGATTTTTTAATGAACTACCCCGACCCAAAGGGTACGGGGTATCGCCCCACAAGGCTAAACA
>JAHDGC010000438.1 GCA_020627865.1 Saprospiraceae bacterium
TGCTTGTCGCACGACAGGCAGGGTCTCGTGGTTGCTAGGGTGGGTTCCCGCCCTGCTAAGGGCGCACTATAACAAACTAACATAATTCATATTTAAAAAGCCCATATTCACATCAACCTCTTTCTCTTAATTATACCAAACTTTTTTTAACAATGATTTTACAAAAAAAAAAAAAAAAAAAGACATTGAGCATGCAATAGTGATAACCATCAAGAAAGGAATAACTTGTTGTTTTCTTAATGGCTTAATGGTTAAAGGAAAACCACTGTTAATTTAGTCGTTTAGTATACATACACCGACTACCTCCTCTTCTGCTCTGCGAATTAAATTTTAATAATATTTTTGCCACAAACGCTCCAGAGCTTCGCATCTCTAACGATTATATTGTCATCCCTTGGGACTCATTTATATTAGGAACGGTTTGTACTATCAAACAAAACATCTACAACCAACACGATCTCATGATAAAAAACTACCTCAAAATAAACCCAGAAGTTGCCAGTGCCTTAGCCGATAACCGACCAGTTGTTGCCTTAGAGTCCACCATTATTTCTCACGGGATGTCATTTCCCAAAAATGTAGAAACCGCCCTAGCTGTAGAACAAGCCGTGAGGGCAGCAGGAGCGATTCCTGCTACTATCGCCCTGATGGACGGTAAAATTTGCATAGGATTATCTAAAGAAGAAATTACCTTGTTAGGAAAAACAGGCCTAGCAGTAACCAAATGCAGCCGAAGAGACTTTCCATTTATCCTAACCCGCAAAAGAATGGGAGCTACGACCGTTGCCGCCACCATGATTGCAGCTGCACTTGCAGGTATCCGCATTTTTGCAACTGGAGGCATCGGAGGTGTTCATAGAGAAGGACAATTCAACCTTGATATTTCAGCAGACCTACAAGAACTCGCCCGCACAAATGTTGCCGTAATCTCTGCTGGTGCAAAAGCCATCCTTGACCTTCCCCTAACACTAGAATATTTGGAAACACACGGCGTTCCAGTTGTAGGGTATCAAACAGACTGGTTCCCGGCATTTTACACCAGAAATAGCGGGTTAAAAGTAGATTACCGAGTTGATGATGCAACAGAGATGGCTGAAATTCTTAAGACAAAATGGACGCTTGGATTAGATGGTGGGATTATTGTTGGAAACCCTATTCCGGAAGCATTTGAGATGGGAAAAGATATCATTGATGCTGCGATAGAAGAAGCATTGGCAAAAGCCAAACAAAAAAATATCAAAGGGAAAGACCTCACCCCATTTTTACTGGGAGCGGTTGAGGCAGAAACGGGCGGCAGAAGTTTGGATTCAAATATACAATTGGTATTAAACAATGCAAGAGTTGCGGGTGAAATTGCAAAGGCTTATTACAATAAATCCTAAAAAAATTTGAGTGCACAGCCTTCACCATGCACCCAAATCTTAATAAAATTACTTTTCTTATTTGGAAACCATCACATTGAAAGTTTTCACTCCATCTGTGGATTCCATTTTTAGCATATACAATCCTGCTGACAAATCAGAAACATCAAGGTCAACTTGTTGACTTCCAACACTATACTCACTGGCGGGCAAAGACTTCACTGTCTGGCCAATTGTGTTGAGCATCGTAACAGACATTCTTGTATTTTCTTCCAATTCAAATGCAACAGAAACATAATCAGCAGCTGGGTTAGGGAATACTTCCGCACCTTTCAAGCCTGGAATTTCTGCAACACCTGTTGGTAATGCCATTACGCCACATGATTCTGTCAGTTGCGATCTGATTTCATTCCCCCCTGTACTGATCGGCCAGATGTCCCAAACTACAGAACCGTCATTACAAACAATTGCATAAGTTGGGAAACCGGTAAAGTTAAAAACACTAGCATACAACTCTATAATATCATAACCGCCACCGGCAACACCACCTACTTTATGGTGTTCATGCGTAGAGTTAAAAATACTACCAGCAATTGTAGCATCTTGATCACGGTCACTAATTGCCCATACTTCAAGCGTAGTGCCTTCGTAGTCTTCAATAATGGCATCGATCTCCGGAGCAAAATCATTACATGGCGGACAATTCACAAAAAAGAAATCCAGCATAACTACCTTACCCTCTGCTAAAGTTTCTGACAAGTTATGAGATTCGCCATTTATATCTGTAAAGGTAAAATCTGGTGCCATCTGACTAAAAGCAGTCGTAATAGAGAGCACAAACAGAAAAATTAGTGTATTAATTTTTTTCATGAAAAAGGATTAAATAGATTATAAAATATATTTTAGTCTTCAAAAGTAAATATAATTTTAAAATATAAAAAAATATACCAACTTAATCAAAGTTATTGAACAAAATAATTCATATTATGCCATTTTCTTACATTTAACAGAAAAAAGCATAGCACATCACGTACTTCCTTCAAATTTCATGGTAAAATCCTGAAAATTTTGCAATCGTAAAATAATTGTTTATATTCGTTTGTAATCGTTTGTTGGCGATTATTCTAAAACAAATATGTTTATCATAAATCAAAGCCGGTAAAGCAACAACATACCATGAAAAAACAATGTGAAGAATGTCAGGAACAATTTATAGGCAGGGCAGATAAGCGGTTTTGCTCGCATCAATGCAGGAGCAATTTCCACAATAAAATGAATAGTGACGACAATAATTTTATCCGGAATATCAATAATATTTTGAGAAAAAACCGGCGCATTCTGGCAAAGTTCAACCCCAAAGGAAAATCAAAGATACATAAGGATAAACTACTCGAAGAAGGGTTCAAATTCAGCTATTTTACAAACATTTATCATACAAAAAATGGCAACGAGTATCGCTTTTGTTATGAACAAGGATATTTGGAGCTAACAAAGGGATATTATGCTTTGGTGGTTCGGCAGGAGTATGTGGAATAGATCGCTGCGCTCTTAGATTTTAGATCATTCGCTAGCGCTCATTGTTAGACCGCTTCGCTGATAGATTTTAGGCCATTCGCTTCGCTCATTGTCAGACAGACAGATTCACCAGCGTAAACTAGATTATGATGTCGGGAATTTATATTCATATTCCGTTTTGCAAACAAGCTTGCCATTATTGTAACTTTCACTTTTCCACTTCCCTGAAGTATAAGGAAAGAATGTTTCAAAATATCCTTGAAGAAATTGACTTTCGACAACACTATTTATCCAAAAAAAATATAAGTAGCATTTATTTTGGAGGAGGCACACCATCTTTGCTTTCCCCTGAAGAAATCCAGCAAATCCTTAACAAAATCAATACTTTATTTCAAGTTGATCGAAATGCAGAGATCACGCTCGAAGCCAATCCGGATGATTTAAATCAAAACTACCTCGAAGCCATCAAAAAAGCAGGGATCAACAGACTCAGTATTGGTGTACAATCTTTCTACGATGACGACCTCAGCTACATGAACCGGGCGCATAACGCAGCCGAAGCCAAGAACTGCATCACCTTCGCCTTGAATGCTGGCTTCCGAGATTTGAGCATCGACCTGATCTACGGCACGCCTAGCCTAACAGATGAAAAATGGATCGCACAACTAGAAAAAGTATGCGAAATGCCCATCACGCATTTATCTTGTTACTGCTTAACGGTAGAACCCGGTACGGCACTGGATCATTTTGTAAAAAAGGGCAAGTCTCGCCCAGTGGATGAACAACAGGCTGCCCGACAATTTGAGCTTTTAACCAACATGTCGGAGGCCAAAGGTTGGGTACATTATGAAATTTCTAACTTTGCTCGCCCTGATCATTTCGCTCGCCACAACTCCAGCTACTGGAAAGGAGAAGCGTACCTTGGCATAGGGCCGTCTGCACATAGCTACAACCAAAAAAGTCGGCAATGGAACATCGCACACAATGCGAAATATATGCAAGCCATCGAATCCGGTAAGCCAAGTTTTGAGCTAGAAGAATTGACTCTAAAAGATCGCTACAATGAATATGTATTGACTTCCCTTCGAACAATCTGGGGTTGTGACTTGAAAGAAATCCAGCAATTAGGCGATACTTTTGAAAGGTGGTTCCTAGAAACAGTCCAGGTTTTTATTGCACAAAATCACATCATGGAAAAAGAAGGCATTTATACGCTTAATCGCTCCGGGAAATTATTGGCCGATTTTATTACGGCAGAGTTGTTTTATGGGGAGTAGTCGATTGGAGTGTTAGTGATTGATATCCCGCTAGTAAATGGTCACCTTTAGAACATTAAGCCGCCCCTTGTAAAAAAGCTCTGGCCTCTGTTAGCAATTAGAGATTCGCATGCCTCTTCAAACAAGCATCTAAAGTTAAATCCATCCCCTACAGAAAAGCATCTGACCCCTGCTGGCGATTAGCGGGTTAGCAATTCAAACATATTAAAAAATAAAAACAACTATTCATCTACCAATAATGTCAAATAAAATTTCTAATTTTGTTTTTTAAAGGAAACTTTTGAAAATAACCATTTCCATGCAACAACTTTCCGGCACAATCGAATAAGAGCATGGTTGGGAGTTTAATAATTGAACTACGAATGCCACTTTTTCGATTATACGTCGTTGTAAAAATACTCATTATGCTACGGCATAACTCCGCTTTTTACGCCTAGCCTAATCAAAAAATTGACTATTCTCGCCTGCCTGTGGCAGACAGGCTCTAAAGACCAAACTCCCAACATACTCTAAAGAATGGTGAATAAAAATTAAATATTTCAACATGGATAACTTTGCCGAACTTTTGGAACTTCTTGGCCCCTACGAGGCGCTGCTTCCCTTCGCACTTTTCGGAGTCGTTATTCTTATGGTATTGCTCGTCTTTCTCATCAAGCGAGTACAAAAAGCCAACAAGGCGAAAAAAGTTGCTCCTTATCTCGTTTTTCACCAAATGCAGATTTCGCCACTGGGCAGGGATTTGTATTTTAAAATCCGGAACATTGGCGATACGGCTAAAGTAAAATCCGTTTCTATTCACAAAAGAGCTGACCTCAAGATCAACAGATTTTACAAGGATTATGAAGTGGAACGCGGCAAGGTATATGGTATTTTTGTAGAGGTCATCGGCAACAAGAGAATGGATACCAACTTTGAAATTCTGGTGACTTATCAGGATAAAATTGGGAATACGTATAGGCAGGCGTTTCATGTGGAGAAGGCGGAGAAGGAGGGAAAGGTGGCGAAGTTGGTAACTTATGCGTAGATTAAGTAGATGCTAGATTTTAGACTCACAGGTTAGACACCCCCTAAAAAATAAAGTCTGCTGCATCTATAGTGATACAGCAGACCTTAATATTATATATTTTTAACAACGTGTTTTCTTACTTTGTCAAAACGACTTTTTTCGTTGTCCGTAAATTATCATTGCTAACTTCCACAAAATAGATACCATTATTGTAACCAGACAAATCCAATGTCACCATTTGATCCTGATTATATGCAGTAGTAATTACACGTCCAACAACATCTCTAAGCGTAATCGTATAATCTTGAATGCCCTCTACTTGGACATTCAGGAAGTCTGCTGCTGGATTTGGGAAAACATTCACCTTTCCAGCAAGATCATCAACAGACTTTGTATTCGTATTCGTCAACAAAGTAGAACGTGGCCCTTCCAATACGGCACGGATCAAATTAATCTGCCCGTTGGTGAAAGCTACCTGACAAGCTTCTTCGGAATAATCCATGTAGTTCTCCCACATATCCGGCAAATCACTAGCCCCAGAACCACAAGTATTTTTAGAAGGATCGCAACCCGTTTGTTGAGAGTTCGTTGCTGCATTTGGCGTATCCTCAATACCGTCATCCACCGCACAACCATCTTCCCCTAACAATTCAATCGCATCACCCCAGCTGTGGCGCAAGCCAAGAAAGTGTCCAATTTCATGCACGGTCGTTCTCCCCTGAAAAGTAATGTCTCCGCCAAGATTAGGATCACTATACATGTTGTCACGGCCGCCAAAAGCAGGGAAATGAACCACGACCCCATCATAATTTACATCTTGGAAAGCGGATAACTGATCCGTAGGCCAATTGTTGAGATCTGGGTAATCTGCAATGTTTACAGGTGGGAAAGAGTAGCCTAAGATTTGTCCTAAAGGTAATCCTAAGACCTCCAGTGGCGTGATATTACAAACCCAAATATTGAGATACTGCTCGGTATCCCACGGGCTACTACCACCAGCAGCACTATCCTTCAAAAGATTATCTGAAAACCCGCCAAGAAGATCAACTCCAAAAGTATTGCTCGTTTGTACCCGCTCGATACCCGCCAACTCAAACTGGATATAGGTATCATCCACAAGATCTGCAAACTCAGGACGAATGTTAGCAAAATCCGCATTCAAAGCCCGAAAATCTTCGTTCAAAACATCAATTTGATCTTGAATTCTTTGATCGTCAATATTTTCTTCATCTTCTTTCCACACGACATGCACGACAGTTTGTATGGTGTACACGT
>JAHDGC010000439.1 GCA_020627865.1 Saprospiraceae bacterium
AGAGGAACCTGACCTTTGTCATCGTTCCTCTTTAAGTAACCAAGTTTGCATTTTTCATCACGGCATTATTGGTAGATAAAAAAATAACAATACAATATCAGTTAAATGTCTCAATGGATAAATAACGGTTACTAGTTGTGTTTGGGATGATTAAATAAAATTCTTTATCAAAGCTACTGGTTAGCTTGAAGCTAACCAGTAGCTTTGCATATTCAGTTCATAGTAGGTCAAGCCTGATCTTCCTACAAACGCTGTTTTACAAAACGCAATTGCTTCAATTCTCTTTCCATTCCAGAAATAAGGATGTGATACATGCCAGCTTGTAAATTTGTAATATCAAACCGTATCTCATTTCTGCCTTGCATCACCGCTGCAGATTGGGAAAGCACCTTCGCGCCCCTGATGTCATACACATCAATTACCGCTCCTCCGGTCAATTCACTTTCAAAAATAAGGTTCAGTTGATCCTCTGCCGGATTCGGATAAATGTGGTATTTTTTACGCAGTGTCTTTTCTTCTTCTGATGCCATATTTCTAAACCCAACACCAGCAGAAATCGTCACCGCAGCCTCATCGTCTTCCTGCGGAATGATTCCCCCATTATTACCTGGGGTAGAATCCACATCATCTTCCATAACATCCATAACTTGGCTAAACATTGTTATGTCTCCAGTTCCTGTCAAGGTAAACATGGTCAATTCAAGGGAAGCAGAAGCCCCCGGACCAAGTTGGTCAATTTCCCAATCCCCTAGCCAGAACAAGTAATTCCCGCCAGACACACTGTGCCCAACATAGGCTAAATCCGCAGGGCTATCATGGACGATGAAAATATCCGTTGCCGTCTCCGTGCTATTATTTGTTACCGTAAGGGTATAAGTTACATTTTCCCAAGCACTGAACCCTGAATCATCCACGCTTAAACTCAATTCCAAATCAACTTCACCTCCCTGTGGTATAACCACATCATCACCGTTAAGGGTAAAAGCAGCTTCGTCATCTTCTTGTGGTGTTGTGCCCGTATTATTATTCGGTGTAGAATCCGCATCATTTCCTGCTGCTGCCGTTACTTGTGCAAACATTGTTACCTCACTTGACGTCAAGGAAAACAAATCAACACTTAATGTAGCGGAACTGCCGGCCGCAAGGGAACCAACATTCCAAACACCTCCCCAACTATTATAGCTTCCTTGGCTTGCACTATCCCCAGAATAAGCCAACATCCCTCCAGGAATTGGAAGACTAACCGCTACGCCAGTTGTTGCATCGTTACCAGAATTGGATATCGTAAGCGTCAATGTTGTGGTGGTATAAATTGCAGGATCACCAGGATTTGCCGTAAGCTCCAGAGATAAATCAACACCTCCACCACCTGTTTGCTGAGAGCAAGGTTGTGGAGAATTCACACTCACCGTGTAAGAACATCCCGCAGTACTATTATCAGAAATGGTTAGCGTAAAAGAAGTTCCAACAGGATGTGCACCACCGATTTGTTGTGCCGTACCATAAGCAACATTATTTTGTGATAAATCTCCAGAAACATTGTACGTAAAACCTAAGCCCTGCCCTAGCGGCAACAAGGTAAAAGTGTAAGTATCATCAGCAGGATCAGCTGTTCCATTGTCATTACAAGTCGTATTGACCGTTACATTATTGATACCACAAGTCGTTGTTATCGGGCCGGAAGTTAGGAAAATAGGTCTGGCATTCAAGCCGATTCCTTGCGCATTCACCGAAGAAGAAAAATTATTCTGAGAATAATTCCACTCGTATTTTGTCAATTGATTAAAGCCAAAAGAAGCGGGGAAAGAATACGTTGCCTGCGCGTATTCTGACTGGTCGATGGTTGTTTTTGCCCAGAGCATATAAATATAATCTCCGGTTGCCTCGTTTCGGAAAGCTCCGCCTTTCACACCATCTGGCATGTTCATTTGATTGGTACGAGCTTGATCGAAACGGGTTCCAAAAAGGAAATCCGCAACGGTTTTATAAGCGATACCTTCCGGGTTCATCACTTGCGTATAGGCGTTAGTTCCCTCCAAGGGTTGATAAAAACCAAGGATGTCAAAGGCATTAGTTGCTTGCCATTCCTGTGTTCTATCTGACAAATTGTACACGTGCATTTGATTAATACCCGTTTCCATACAAGTTGGCACCGCTTTCATGATAAAATTAATCTGCGATTCCTGAGAACCGAGGTGATCCCCAAAGTTTTGACGAGGTGTATTGATCTCCGTGATGATCCATTCTTTTTCGGGGTAAGTAATTCCATCATAACCGTAAGCAAAAAGAACAGTCTCCCGCTGGCTTTTCTTATACGGGATACCATCTGCCGCACCATCAGAATGACGAGTAAAAACGAAAGTATTCGTATTAGGATCCCATCTTCTAGTAGAGCCATCAAAGTGTGGATAAGAGTGGAAGCCCATGCAATCAAAATATGCACAACCACCTTCGGGGTACTCCGGTGTTACAGAACCATCTACAGGATTATCTGTATTTCTACAAATGGCATCCAAGAAAGATTCATAGCCCACACCCGCTACGGTAACGTAAGAATCCGGGTCATAAGTTTTGATAATTTCCCAACTGATTCTCAAGGTACGGATGTAATGGAAAATCGGAGCACGGAGGATATAATCGCAAGGATCAGGATTTTGATCCCACCAATTTCCATTTGGATCTCCGGGTGGGCGCCATCCCAGATTGCTGGTAAAATCAAAGCCCGGTTCGTTCCAGATTTCCCAAAAGCGCGTATGATCCTTATACTCCTGCACTACCCGATACAGGTAAAGCGCGTAGAAGTTTTCATCATTTACAGGCGTGCCGTTTTCACCATTATCCCATATGGGTAAATACATGTTTCGGTACATGGCGGAAGGCACACCATTTTCCGGGCAGTACACTGTTAAGTCCCTGTGCCATTCTGGTGGAAAACCAACGATACAAGTAAGGTCATTCATACCAAGACTTTGATAATGATCAAAATCCGTAGCACTAATATCATAGCCATATACATCGAGGACAGAGCCAAAAAGCCCCGGGCGAGAAGTCCTTGCCCCGATACCCTGAGTTCCTACGGCAGGATTTCCGGCAGCAATATCGGCCAGTTGCTTATTTGTCCAAGGCGGGAAATATCCCATGTTAGTACCCGGACGAAATAAACCATCATATGGTGGGACAACATCCTTGGCAGTATACCCGACATTCTGCGCCAACATCATGCTGGCACCCAAGAGTAAGCATAAAGAGAATAAAAAAGATTTCATGGTTTCTGTTTTAAATAAAAAAACTAATTTCAAATTCAGTATTGATAAATTCCATAAACAAACCACAAGCATTTAAGCCATGGCAATGCTTGCACAAACAAATACTATTTGTTAAAACACAAGCAGGTAGTGTTAAGAATTTATTTATGGGTAAAAGGAATTCGGGATGAGAAAATTACTATCTATGGTGATACAACAATCAATTGATTGCATGCAAAATTGTGTTCGTTAGGATGTTTTCTCTATAGTAATATTCATTCCGAGCTTATCATGCTTATAAGCAGCCAATCTAGGCTCATGTAATTAAGACTGGAAAATCGCGACAAAGATACGGTTTTCAGTCGGCAAAAATTCAAATACTATCCAATAAAAAAATCTATTTTTTCATATCATAAAACAAAGTTAGTCATAAGTTGATCTTTTGGCCAAGGACAGAATTCGGATGATTCCCAAAAAAAACAATACATAATGTTTAATAATAATTTGACAACCAGTTAATTAAATAATAAAACATCCAATAAAAACAGATTAATATTAGGATAAACTTATTTTACATTCAGTATTTGGAGGCCAGTTTCCTAAAAAGAAAACAGCACCCTTCGGTCAGAAGTGGTGCTGCTTTGTCAGAAGATAAGTGTTATTTCTTCGTATTACATAGTGTTTAAAAACAAATAATTTCCAAAAACTTTATATATTATATTTACCAGGCGATAAAATATGATCAGGATCTACAATCGTCTTAATCGCCTTTAATAACGAGCCTGTATTCGGGTCGCAAGTTCCTGCAAGTTCATCAAACATTCCGGAACCACTTCTATAAGGGAAAAATCCATTTTTCAATAACTCCCCCCTACACTGTACGTAAAGATCATCAGCACTTTTAACCGCTTTCTCGGAACTATCATAATTAAGGCTAGCAATCATCAAGACGGTTCTTGGATTAACGAAAGAAAGCGTAATCCTAAACTCAAAACCATGTTTATCAAATTGTGATTTGGCAATATTATACATCAATTCAACATCGGTCGGATTAGCCGGACTTGTTGCACATATCCAGCGGAAACGGACTTTAAAATCTTTTGGATTTAAATTAGAATCTGCGGATTCTTGATCTAATAAAATTTTAAGCGGCTCATTACTGGGGATACCTTTCTTTAAATCAATTAAATAAGCGAGGTTTTCAAAAGATTTAACGGAAAAAATATTGCGACTAAACCAATCCACGATACGGATTTTCAAATCATCCAAGAACAGGAGCCGGCAATTAATTTTAGCAGCAGAGAAAGCCAACTTGATAATTTTTTTCCGTGCCTTCACCAGTGCCTTAGGCCCGGAGATGGACACACTCATGCCCCACGCCCCCTCTATATTGATATTTGTTTTTCCAACGGCCCTTTTCAGGTTTGCAATCTGTACGAAGCCCGTAATTGTCCCATTCAATTGTAATTCCCTGAAAGCAACCACCATCGGAATAAAGTCGTTTTCGTTCTTGCACACGCCCACCATCAAGCAAAAGCATTCTGGTTTGGGCTGTAGCCTGATGGTCATTACGGTAACAATACCGAAGTTAGACTGAGAGAAAAGACCGTCCAAAGCAGGGCCAACACCATTACGAAAAGTATACTTTGCCCGTGCGCCCTTATAAGCACCATATCCCGTTTCGATAATTTTACCGTTTGGCAGAATCACCCGTAAAGAAATAATATTGGCAAAGCGATCTGCATAATCAGAATGACCATACCCCCTTTCAAGCGTATTGCCCATGATACTAGTCGCTGGCCCAGCACCGGTAACATCTGCCTGAAGTCTGGAGTCATATTTCTGTAGATAACGACTCAAATCATCCTGTGTTACACCCGGCTGAATACATACAGAACCAAGAGATTCGTTCAGCTCGGTTATCTGCTTCATTTTACTGAGGTCAACAATAATCTGGCCCAGGGTTGTTCCCTGCGCACTACCATATCCCCAGTTTTTCCCCGTACTGATAACATGAATTTTACATTTATTTTTTCTGGAGAAATCAATAAGCTCCAGTATATCATTTTCAGATTCCGGATATACGACAGCCATCGGCACGACCTTTTTACCATTCAGGCTATAGGCATACTTATCAATGACTTCCCTGCGGTATTCCTTGCTCTTGTTTTGCAACCGCTCCAATACGTTCTGTTTCCGGATGGTAAATTTGAGTTCTTTCGTTTTCATAATAATTATTTAAAAATTCCATAATAAAACTTCCTGCAAATTCCTCTATCGGGAATTTATACCTTTTATCCATATTATATGCAGAAAGAATCTGCTCAAAAACAGGCATGAGTTGTTGAGAAAATTGATTATTCGCCTTCATGGATGCATGGAGCAAGGTAACGGGTGTATTCCCCAGAAGAGAATAATCCCTTTTATCGCCCAAAACATTAAAACCATAATGCGTAGTGTAAAAATGAATGGACTTCGGATGAATCCCGATGACAAAATCGTAATGCTTCATATGTAAACCAAACGAAGCCAGTGCCGCCTGGAGCATGAGGCTTAAACCAAGCTTGGCTCCATCTCTTTGATCAGCCAGCAAACCAATCTCGATTAATTTTCGGCCATCCCTCCTTAACCTGTCCAATTCTTTCCCAAAGTAATTATCAAGTGGTAGTTTATCCGGACTATCCAATACGGCAGACCCCGTACAAACTACCCGGCCATGCTCCGAACCAGTAACCGTAATACTCCTCCCCTTGGTATAATGCGGGAAAGTCCAAATCTTAAATGGATTAGGAGGAATAGCAGCAATACTTAAGTATTGTTCATAGACAACCGTCCATGCACCTAAAATTTCCTCGAAATTAGAGGCAATCTCAATTTTTAACATAATTTGAAAATTTGATCTCTTCAAATAACCCTAGCATACAGTGTTAAATAAATTCAAGTTTGTTTTGTTCGTGTTTTTGCATAAGCCCTCAACAAGGCATGCACATGTTATAGTTTCTGAATTCTATTTTACCTTCTGCACCTTAGTTTATTTGTCCTGAGTATTATGAAATAGCAACTTTCGTTATCTATCTGTCTGGGTATTAAAATACGACAACATACTGTTAAAAAAAACAGTATATGCTAAAATACTCTCAATAAAATGATGCGTTATTGTTCTCGCAAAATTAAAAATGGTCT
>JAHDGC010000440.1 GCA_020627865.1 Saprospiraceae bacterium
GCACTCATAAATCAATCTGATTAAACTGAGGAGAAAATATGTGAAGATTGTTTTCAGTAAAAAGATGATAAATAACCGATTTATGGCTGATTTAAAGCAGAATAAATAATACGAGTTGAGAATTTTTTAACCAAAAAACCATAGATTCAATTACTATCCCCTAATAGTAAGCAAATCATCATAATCAGATTGTCTCCCAATAACTTCCCAAATTATTCAGCACCAAAACATTGTTGTAACCTTTTTAATATTCTAAATCTATTGGTTTACCTATAGTTTTTGAAAACAGAGCATTATGCTTGATTAATAGCTAAGGTAAGGATATGGTATTTTATTGTTATGTCTCTATAATGCTATAGAGAATTTAAATTTTATAATGACAATGGATTGGGGCTTTTTTATGTTTCTGCTATACTTTAGTTAGTATTTCAGACATTATTTGTTTGGGTGATTTCATAACATTAATACGAGTTTCCCTTTTGGTTTTGGAGTAGTAATGTCCAAATAACCAATAGTCTGTTTATGCCTTATGGTAAAATTTAATTTTTTGTAACAATTTATTTCCCTAATTTTTTTTAATCTTCTGAATAGATGATACAGCCTTACAATTCCATTATTTTAAAAAAGCTATACGCCCCTTTCCTGATCACTTTGGTCTTGGTGCTTTATAGTTTATCGGCTTCCGCTCAAATCGGAACCTGTGCCGCGAATAACAGTGATATTCCACCATATGTTCCCGGTAGTGATCCTATGATTTCTGTAAACGAAGTGGATGTTACGGCGCCCGTTTTGCCCAACTCCTTATGCATCGGAGATTCTAACGACCCAGATTCTGATACAGATGGTTGCGGAACTTTCCGGTTTAACAATTTACCAACTGGAAATGCAGATTGCCCTACTTATTTTTGTTTCACCCCAAAGCAGGGTTGTGGAGAAGCTGCCGGAAATGTTTGTGTCTGGATTGAAGGCATAGATCAGGACACTTGGGATAATATCGGAACCATAGATACGGACAATGGCTTTACTAGAATATGCGTGGCTAGTAATCCGGCTGTTTCTACCTTCGATGTAACGGTTTGTCGCCCGGGGAATGGTCCCGTTTCTGTGGACGGTTTGGAGGTCTTTTTGCCACCAACATTAGCGATCCCTGAAGATGACTCTCTCTGTACGGTGACATTTCCTATATCTTTGGATTTGATCGCATTGGAACCTACAGGCTTTATGGGAGGGGTTTGGAATTCGACAGATATTACAATTACTGATCCTGGAAATATTCCAATTGATAATGCGTTCATGGATGGTGATTGCCTCTCTTTTGATTATGCCTACGATGCTTCTTTCTTTATCAATGGGTCTGATGATCCAAACGACGGGGTAAATATTGATGTGCCTTGTATCATCAGGGATACCATTAAATATACGGTTTCTGACGATTGTTGTTTTTGTGTAAATGATCCGGTGTTTACTGGTGTAGATAATGTTACAATACCGGTTTGTAATCCGGATCTGAATGCGGATGCAGACGGCGACGGCATCCCAGATTTTATAGATATGATATTAGGTGGCGTAACCGCTACAACAGACCAATATTGTATGTTAAGTCCAATTAGCTATACGGATACTGCTCCCGTAACCAACGGTTGTAGCACCTCATTGGTCAGAACATATACGACGGGTACATCTTGTGCCGGATTGTCTTCTTCTTTTATCCAAACCATTTCTTGGACAACGGATGTTACGCCTCCGGTTTTTGCAAACTGCACAAACGGAGATGCCGGAACAACAGACCTCGGTTGCAACCCTGCCGTGCCTACTGCTGCCGATGCGATAGCTGCGGTCGGTACGCCTTCCGACTTGTGTGGTCTGGGAGCTGCAGGGGCAACAGCTATGATGGTGAGTACAAGTACCCCGGATTGTGTGACTACAGAAGTGTGGGCAGTTAGTATCACTGATGCTTGCGGGAATACCGGAACATGTAACATTACATTTACTTACACGACGGATGTAGAGGCGCCTACTTTTGCCAATTGTGCCGCTGGGGTGTTAACTTCCGGTACGATAGATTTAGGTTGCAATCCAGCCGCTCCTACTGCTGCCGATGCCATTGCTGCTGTCGGTATTCCATCAGATGCTTGTGGCCTTGATCCTGCTGGTGCTTCTGCTATTTTATCTAGTATTAGTGCTGTCGGATGTGTTACCACGGAAGTGTGGACAGTAAGTATTGATGATGTTTGTGGCAATACCGGAACTTGCGATGTTACCTATTCTTATACTGGTGATAACGCGGGACCAGAATTTTTGAATTGTACCAATGGTGATATAAATAATACGCCGATTGATTTAGGTTGCAACCCTGTTCCGCCTACTGGGGCAGATGCCATTGCTGCTGCTGGAACGCCTTCCGATGATTGTGGTTTAAGCGCAAACCCGGTTACTGCCGCTTTAAGTAGTACTAATGTTACGGGATGTGTCACCACGGAAGTATGGACGGTAAGTATGGACGATGCTTGTGGTAATATCGGAACTTGTGATGTAACATATATTTATACCATAGATAATGATGCTCCGGTTTTTGCGAACTGTACAAACGGCGATGCTGGAACCATAGATTTGGGTTGTAATAATCCACCTGATGAGGCAGCCGCACTTGCAGCCGTAGGTGCTCCGGCAGATAATTGTGGATTGGGTGCAGGGACAGAGGTTGCAACAATGACCAGCACGAGTACTGCTGGTTGTGTCGTAACGGAAGTTTGGACAGCAACGGTAGAAGATGCCTGTGGCCTAACCGGAACCTGTTCCGTTACTTTTATTTATACTGTAGATCCGGAAGCTCCGACTTTTGCCAACTGTGTAAACGGCGATGCCGGAACAATAGACCTAGGTTGTAACAATACGCCTGACGAAGCAGCAGCACTTGCCGCGGTTGGTGCGCCTGCTGATAATTGTGGTCTTGGGCCTGTCGCTGCTAGTGCAGCCATGATGAGTGTAAACACTGTTGGGTGCATGGTGACAGAAATCTGGACGGCAACAATAGATGATGCTTGTGGCACAACGGGAAGTTGTACGGTTGCTTTTACCTATATTGCAGATACGGAATTGCCAACGGTGGTGTGCCCGACGGTTGCGCCACTTGAAGGTTGTGATGAATCTGTAATTACGGCTGCAACAACTGGACTCGATTTTTCTACAACGCCTGTTGATATTACCGGAACGATTGTACCGGGATTGGTCATCACAGATAACTGCGGTGCAGGTGGTATCGTAAGTGTTTTTTATCAAGATAATATTACGGATGGTGATTGTCCAAATCCGATTACCATAGTAGAGAGAACCTTTACGGTAACGGATCAATGTGGGCAGGAAAATTCTTGTGTGCAAACCATCGAAGTTGTGCGTTCTGATCCGTCCCTTACTATTGTAAAACAAGCTGTTGGCGGAGCAGATGTTCAGGTGGTGAATCCGGGTGGAGTAGCAACTTTTGAAATTATAGTAACGAATAACGGCCCGATAGATTTGATCAATGTTGTCGTTGATGATCCGATGTCTGTTTCTTGTAATAATAATGTTGGAGATTTGGCCGTAGGAGCATCCATAACTTATACTTGTACCGTCCTTGATGTGCAGGCAGATTTTATCAATACGGCAATAGCAACTGCGGATGGTGCAGATTGTGCTTGTGCGCAAGCAGTAGCTTCGGATGATTCGGAGGTCGTGTTGGCCATGCCAGGTTTAGCGATAGATAAACATGCCGCAGATGGAACGGATAGTCAGGATGTGAGTCCGGGCGGAACGGCAAGCTATGAAATTGTTGTAACGAATACGGGAGATGTGCCTCTGGAAAATGTAACGGTTTCTGACCCGAATTCTCCGGATTGTGATAATGTAATTGGGAACATGGCTGCCGGAGAAGTCGTGGTATACACTTGTTCTTTTACAAATGTTCAGACAGGTTTTATCAATACCGCTATGGTGACGGGTGATCCGGTTGGCGGTGGTGATCCAGTAATGGATGTTGATGATTCTCAAGTCATGATTTTAATGCCTTCTGTTTCTATTGTCAAACGAGCAACAAACGGAATGGATACGCAAGATGTCAATCCGGGCGGAACGGCAACTTTTGAAATTATCGTCATGAATACCGGAGATGTTGCCCTAGAAAATGTTGTGGTAACAGATCCCTTGCTTCCGGATTGTGATACCGTGATTGCATTGTTAAATATTGCAGAATCCGTTGTCTATACTTGTAGCATGGATGATGTCAATGCGGGTTTTGTCAATACAGCAAGTGTTACGGCTGATCCTGTTGGTGGAGGAACACCGGTTTCGGATGATGACGATTCCGAAGTTTTGTTAACCAACCCTGGAATTGAAATTATTAAAACAGCAGCAGATGGTACAGAAGATCAATTGATTAATCCTGGAGCAACAGCAACCTTCGAAATTACGGTGACCAATACGGGAGATGTTGCCCTAGAAAATGTTGTGATTAATGATCCGCTGGCACCAGATTGTAGTGATGTAATTAATTTGTTGGCTGCTGGTGCTTCTACAACGTATATTTGTACCTTGGATAATGTCCAAAGTGGTTTTGTCAATGTTATAGATGTTGTGGCTGATCCCGTTGGTGGCGGAACTCCCGTAACGGATAATGATGATGCGACGGTAACATTAACAAATCCGGCTATTGAAATTATTAAAACTGCGGCAGACGGTTCTGAAGAACAAATGGTCAACCCGGGCGGTACAGCGACTTTTGAAATCACGGTAACAAATACCGGAGATGTCGTGTTGGAAAATATTGTAATTGATGATACAAATACACCAGCTTGTAACAATACAATAGCATCCCTAGATATTGGCGCTTCTGTTGTCTATACTTGTGCCTTAGATAACGTGCAAGCTGGCTTTATTAATGTTGCTACAGCAACAGCAGACCCTGTTGGCGGTGGCGATCCTGTTACGGATAATGATGAATCGGAAGTGCTTTATAATAGTCCTGAAATCTCCATTACAAAAACAGGCATCGGTGGGGTAGAGCCACAGTTGGTCAACCCGGGCGGAACGGCAACTTTTGAAATCACTGTGACCAATACTGGCGATGTTGATCTTGAAAACATTGTTGTTACGGATCCAAATTCGATTGGTTGTGAAACGACGATTCCTTTTCTTGCCATTGGTGCTTCGATGATGTATACTTGTTCAGAAGAAAATGTACAGGCTGATTTTATGAATGTGGTTAATGTTGTCGCGGAACCTGTCGGTGGCGGAACTCCCGTAGATGATACGGATGATTCTAGCGTGCAGCTTACGAATCCGAGTATAGCCATTTCAAAAACAGGCATTGGCGGCGTGGAGCCTCAATTGGTCAACCCTGGTGGAACGGCCACTTTTGAAATTACGGTGACGAATACCGGCGATGTTGATCTTGAAAATATTGTGGTAAGTGATCCACTTTCTCTTGGTTGTGAAACGACGATTCCTTTTCTTGCTGTTGGGGCTTCTTCCAGTTATACTTGTACAGAAGCATTAGTCGAGGAAAATTTCGACAACGTTGTAGATGTTGTTGCAACTCCTGTTGGTGGTGGCGATCCGGTAGATAATACCGATAACTCTGAAGTTGAACTGACCAACCCGGCTATTGCCATTAGTAAAACAGCTGCCGACGGAACCGATACACAATTGATTAATCCGGGGACTCCGGCTTCCTTTATAGTTACGGTGACGAATACCGGCGATGTTGATCTTGAAAACATTATCATAGGAGATGAACTGAGTCCGGATTGTGCAACAACTTTTGCTTTCCTTGCAGTGGGAGCTTCTGAAAGTTATACTTGTACGCTAAATAATGTGCAAGAAGAATTTACCAACATTGTGGATGTCGTTGCTGATCCTGTCGGTGGTGGTTATCCCGTAGATGCAACGGATGACTCTGAGGTAACGTTAACCAATCCTTCTATTGCCATTATAAAATCTGGTGTTGGTGGAATGGAACCTCTAGAAGTTACGGATGAAAATCCGGGCGTTATTTTTGAAATTACGGTGACCAATGATGGCGATGTCGATTTAGAAAACATTGTGATTACAGATTCTGTTACACCGGCTTGTGATACGACAATTGCAACCCTTGCTGTTGGAGCATCCGTAACGTATACTTGTCCTCAGAATAGTATTCCTGGAGATTTTATCAATACGGCAAATGTAACGGCCGATCCTGTGGGCGGTGGAGATCCGGTAATGGATACGGACAGTGCCATCGTGCTGGATTGTTCTAGCGTTACTGTAATTTGTAATGATCTTGTACAGGTTTCTTTAGATGAAAATTGCCAAGCAATTATAGGTGCAAGTATGTTGTTGGATGGAGAAGTGATTGCAGATGATTTTTATACTGTCGAAATTACGGATGAAGATGGCAATAATC
>JAHDGC010000441.1:0-1743 GCA_020627865.1 Saprospiraceae bacterium
GTCAGAAATTGAAGGGTTAGGCTTATGGCCTAACGTTGAGACCTCGAAAAGAGGGACGGTCTCGTGGTTGCTTGGGTGGGATCCCACCCAAAAGCACACACATTGTTAAAATTTAAAAACAAAACATATCTAAAATAAAAATTCAAAATCTAAAAAATGAGAAACACCACATGCAACCGACCCCACATACTACAAAAAATCAAACAGCCTCGAATCCTACCCCAGACTTGAAATTCTCACGATACAGCTCCAGCAAAAAATAAAAGACCTATTAAACCATATACTTTCACGTAAAAGTCGTAACTTAATAGCTCTTTTTTCATCACAAAAGTCTTGCAAACAAACGCCAACAATATGAACCCATTCGAAGAACGTTCTCTACAACTCAACAGAAGAGCCTTCCTCGGGAAAAGTGCCCTAGGCATCGGTACCGCTGCCCTATCCGGGTTGCTAGGACTCAGTTTCTTTTCACGGGACAAAAAAAGTGGATTCACCAAAGAACATCATGGTATCAAAGGTGTTCTACAACAACTCCACCACCCTGCTAAAGCCAAAAGAATCATCTATTTATTTCAAAGTGGTGGCCCTTCCCAACTGGAATTATTCGATTACAAACCATTGCTAGACAAAAGACGTGGCGAAAACTTACCGGAATCCATCCGTCAAGGACAACGACTCACCGGTATGACTTCCGGACAAGCATCCTTTCCCCTTGTCGGTTCCGGGTCCATGTTCCCATTTAAGCAATATGGCCAAAACGGAACATGGGTAAGTGACCTTCTACCCTACACCGCCAAAATTGTAGACGAGCTTTGTATCATAAAATCCATGTATACTGAAGCCATCAACCACGATCCAGCCATCACCTTTTTCCAAACCGGCTCACAACAACCCGGACGACCAAGCATGGGCGCATGGATGAGTTATGGATTGGGCAGTACCAATGAGAATTTACCCGCATTTACCGTGTTATTATCCAGAGGTTCGGGCAGACCACAGGGACAACCGTTGTATTCCAGATTGTGGGGCAATGGCTTTTTGCATTCCCTCCATCAAGGCGTACAATTCCGTTCTGCTAAAGATCCCGTTTTGTATCTTAATGATCCAAAAGGTTTAGACGCTAAAAATCGTCGCAATATGCTAGATCGTTTGGCAGCATTAAACAGCATACAATATGAGGAATACGGCGATCCCGAAATTACCAGCCGGATAGCACAATACGAAATGGCCTACCGCATGCAAACTTCCGTTCCCGAAGTGATGAACATTGATGACGAACCGGATTACACTTACCAAATGTATGGCCCAGACTCGACAACTCCGGGCACTTTTGCAGCCAATTGTATTCTAGCCCGTCGCCTTGCAGAAAAAGGCGTTCGGTTTATCCAACTGTATCACATGGGCTGGGATCAGCATTTTAATTTACCGACACAAATCAGGGGACAAGCCAAGGATGTGGATCAAGCATCAGCGGCATTGATTTTAGATTTAAAACAACGGGGTTTGCTCGAAGATACTCTGGTCATTTGGGGTGGCGAGTTCGGCAGAACTAATTATTCGCAAGGTACCTTAACGGATACCGATTATGGGAGGGATCATCACCCGCGTTGCTTCACGATTTGGATGGCAGGTGGCGGCATTAAGCCCGGCCTAGTCTACGGGGAGACCGATGATTTTGGTTATAATATTGCCAAAGATCCCGTGCATGTACATGATTTTCAGGCAACGGTTTTGCATCAAATG
>JAHDGC010000441.1:1753-6415 GCA_020627865.1 Saprospiraceae bacterium
GGGAATTGACCATGAGCAATTGATTTATAAATATCAAGGCAGGCGGTTTCGACTAACGGATGTGGAAGGACATGTGGTTAAGGGAATTTTAGGCTAAATCTATAAAAGCTAACAGCATACTTTGTAAAGACCTTTTTTTAATGTAACTTAGAAACAACATTATTTCTTAATTTCAAATTCAGCATAACTATGGCGAAAAAGAAACCACGCAAAGTTTGGGTTTATTCCCCAACGGCAACTAAAATACAGAAAGAAAATATTTCAAAACAATTTGAACCTATCGTTGAAGAATTAAAGAAAAACCTCACACCACTTCCAGAACCGCAAAAATACAATCATTGTGTAGATATTTTCAGCAAGTGGCGAGGAAATTACTTTTACATCATGCAAAAATATAAGGTAGGAGAAAATGGCATCAAGGATTTTTTTGATGCCGGAATTGCAAGGTTAGAATTTTATGGCGAAGGGAAATTTAATCTTTCGTATTTCAGGCATACCGGAAAATGGGAACCCCTCTTCATGTACAACGATATAACTTTTGAAACGGCACGAGAAGCCATTTTGAGTGATCCTATGTTTCAGGTTTATTAAACATAGAATGATTGCTCGCAAGATATTATATTTTCTCATATTCGAAAAAGAAATAATTCTTTGATAAACTTCATAGATTACAAATATCAGCACAAAATATTGCCATTATTAAAATGTTTAAAAGCAAAACAAAAAGTTTGCATATTGAAATATTGTTGTTAACTTTGTATTAACTTTTTTTCTGAAGAATTGCATAAGGTGATGCGAACTCAGTTGCTTTTTGCGATTCGGGGAATAATCGTACAATGAATTTGATGATTAACATAAGTCGCCTGCATCCACTACTGGTACATCTTCCCATCGGAATCATGTTTTTCGCTGCATTTTTGTTTGTTATCAAAAAAAGGAAAGGGACAACCGTACATGATTCCTCTATTTTTTTAGCCTTACTCCTGTCTTTCGGCAGTGCGGCCTTTTCAGCAATAACGGGTTGGCTTTTATCTCATGAAGGCGGCTATGATGAGCAGATATTGTTCTGGCATAAATGGCTGGGCATAGCCACGACAGTCGGTATTTTCATCCTTTTATGGGTTTATAAAAATCAACGGATTTCCGGCTACTGGTCAGGGGGATTATTTTTCACAACAATACTACTCCTTTCCGCAACAGGTCATTTTGGCGGAAGCCTGACACATGGCTCGGCATATCTTTTTGAAAAAGAAAGTAACGAATTCGTTTTCACAACAAAAAATTTACAGGAAGCACCGATCTATCAAAGTTTTATCCAACCTATTCTCCAAAAAAAATGTGTTGCTTGCCACAAACCTAGTAAAAAGAAAGGTGGGCTTGTCATGACGACGGTGACAGACTTGATGAAAGGGGGTAAATCAGGACAATTATTCAATTCGGAACAGCCGCAGGAAAGTGAATTTTTAAAGCGGATAAATTTGCCAATCGACGAAAAAAAACACATGCCTCCAAAAGGCAAAAGTCAACTAACAGCAGACGAGATAACTTTGTTGACGTGGTGGATCAAAAACAATGCTTGCACGAATTGCAAGTTAGCCAGCATAGAAAACAAGGAACGCATAACAACTATTTTACAAAAATACCACAAAACAAAAACACCCCTATACCAGACACATATCAAACCATTAACCAACAAACAAATTACAAATTTACAAGAAAGCGGTATTCGCCTCACCAGCATTGCCACCGCTAGTCCTTTCGTATCCTTACAAATTCCCCAAACGGAAAAAATCTCACGGGCAACACTCCAATCCATGCAAGCCATACGTCAAAATATAACGGAACTCAACCTATCCGGCACAACAATACATAGCCGAGCCGTTGATTTCATAACCTCCTTAGTGCATTTACAAAAACTACAGTTACAACATACGAACGTATCCGATGAGCACATGATAAAAATCAAGCAACTGAAAAACATACAATCCCTCAACTTGTACAATACCACAATAAGCGATGAGAGTATTGCCCATTTCTCCGCTATGCCAACTTTAGAAAAACTATACCTGTGGCAATCAAAAGTCAGCCCCGAAGGAATTGCCCAATTGCAAAAAGCCAACCCCTTATTGAAAATTTATAACGGCGTTGACTCCTCTATCTTTGGCAAAGCAGTATTAAACCCACCAGCCATCATTACCGATACCGATTGGTTTGCAGATTCCCTTCATGTTGTTATAAAAAGTGACTTCCGAAATAGTCAGATTCATTATACGCTGGACGGTAGCGAGCCGGATTCTTCGTCGACAATTTATACACAAAAGATAAACCTAACAAAATCAGCTAAAGTTAAAGCAATGGTTCGCAAAAAAGGCTGGGGAACCAGCAAAGTGAGCAGCAAGCAATTGATCAAAAAAAGCCATAAAATCGCCAAAGTCAGCCTGTACAAACCACCATCCGAAAAGTACCCTGGCCAAGGTGCAAAAACCTTAATTGACTGGCAAAAAAGCACCCCAGATTTCAGGAGCGGTAAATGGTTAGGCTACGAGGCCAGCCACCTTACCGCAATCCTTGAACTGGAAAAAACAGACACCGTTTCCACCATTTTTGTCAGTGCCCTCAGCGAACCAAATTCATGGATATTCTACCCGCAAGCCCTTATCGTCTCCCTATCAACAGATGGCAAAATTTTCCAAAAAGTCAATCAAATCCAGCTCGATAAAGACCACAGAGCCGGCACCGAATTATCTTCTTTTGAAGTATCTTTTGCACCGAGCAGCACCAAATACATCAAAGTAGCAATCAGAAGCATCCTCAAAAACCCCGATTGGCATCCCAACCCCGGCGAAGGTGCCTGGCTCTTCATAGATGAAATTTTAATAAACTAAAAAATGGGAATATGAGAAAAACTATGGGGCAGTGGTTCAAAAGTTAACCCATCCGTAACTGTCTGAAGCTGAATTTTCAGGATTTCAGAATTTTCAGGATTAGCCGATTCTTGGTCTGCCTAGCAAGATAGCAAAGCAAGTTACTCCTAACTTTGACAGTGTTTCAAGCCCATCTCTTCTCAAGAAAAAACCACCTCCCCCAAACACCAACCACTTCCGCATCTGACCTCTGACAATGAGCGCCAGCGAATGATCTAAAATCTAAGAGCGAAGCGATCTAAAATCTAAAAGTGAGCGTCAGCGAACGATCTAAAATCTACCGCCGCAACAAAATCTTCTCATAATGCACCTGCAAATCATTCACCTTCAAACTCACAAAATAATACCCATTCGGCAAAGCCCCCTCCGGACGCCACACCGCCACATACTTCGCCGGCGTCAACTCCCGCCGCTCCAAATCTGCCACCAGATGCCCCTGCAAATCATACACCTGAATCCCCACCATCGCCTTGCGGAAAACCCCATACCGAATTTCCACCTCATCCATAGCCGGATTCGGACTCAAGCGATATAACATTCCCGTTTCCAAATGCAAATCCTTCACACCCGTCTCGATCCCCTCGCCATTCACCATAATATCCCAAGTCCCCTCTAGCTTGCCATCACTATTTTCAACCAAAGGAACAATCCGTTCCGTCGCATCATAAGTCCCCGAAGTAATCGAAGCCGCCGCATCATTCGGAATATCCGTATCCCCAGCGAAGTAGAGCTGCGTAATCAAGGTATCAAACCCCGGCGGCGTAATCCTAAAATGGATATGGCTCGGGCGATACTGGTTCCCATTCAGGTATTTCCCCGGCAAGATGGTTTCAAAAAGATAAAAACCCTGCCCGTTAGAATGTGTCTGCCCCCGCATATTAAACCCACTATTGTCATAAGCCCCACTATCATCAGCATGCCAAATATCAATCAAGGTATCCGGGATCACCTGCGAGCAATCGAGGTTCCGCACGACGCCACTCAAGATCAACCGCTGCCCCGGAGCATTCGTAGCGGCCAGTTGCCCCGACTCCAAGAACGGTGCATTCGGCGTATAAAAAGGCCCTGCCCCATAATAATCCAGTGTCGTCGGGTCACAGGTGACTTCCGGCGTCGCCCCTTGCCCCTGTTTTGGATTTGCCCGACCGGTAGCGGGTAGCACGGCTGCAGAAAGCGCCAACAAGGAACTATTTCTTAAAAATTGTCTGCGGTTGTTTGTCTTTTTTTTCATAAAATATAAATATAATAGTGTAGTGGTTTATCCTGTTTCCATACTCCAAACGAAAACAAAAAAGCAAAAATTCTGTTTTTATAAAATTAAAAGAGAAAATGAGTTTGCCCGAATAGCCAGGGCAAGTATTATCACTAAGAAGACGTAACCCATTAGGCAGAGGTTGGGCTAAAATAAATGATATAATTTATGCTATATCAATTAGCAAAGAAAGATCAAGCCTTCAGAGCTAAAAAAAGGAACGTAGTTCCGGTACCATTTGTCATGCATTTAAGAATATAGGATCAAATATAATATTGGAATCTATAAGATAGGTCGGTTCCATTCTTCACGAGTTTCATCAAGATAGTTTTCAAAAGCATCAACATCAATATCTGGTAAAACGCCAATGTGTTTGGAAAACGTTACAGACTCATTTCTTTTCTCAGAAGACAATGTTTGCTGCGGAGCCTGAACAATTGAAATGTCTAGCCGTTTAAAAAGGGGTAATAAAACCTCAAGATCAGA